>CANLTP010000006.1 GCA_947494085.1 Actinomycetota bacterium
CCACGGCTAGCTTGATACCAACCGCGCTAACCGCGCACGGTGGTTCCGATGGAAGACCTGCTGGCGATGAAAGACACCGCCAGAAGAGCGGATCTTCTATTTATGGGGTCCATTAAGGGCTGGTTTGTTATGTCATATGTAGTTTGCACAACTTGTTATTGGTTAAGCGATGTTACAACAAGAGGGCCGAACAGAGGCCCGCAGAGATGTAGCTGCGAAGAACAGGTGAAGCGGCAAGATGTTTCGCTGGATTGTCCGAGCGGATTTCACTTGTGTTATATCTGCGCAACAACTTTGGTTGGTGGGACAAGTCGGTGGTCTTGGGAGGCGTGCAAGTTTTGCTTGGGAGTTAATTCCAGCATGCAGAAGGAGTTTGGTTTCAGTCTGGCACTGGGCCGACATTCGATAATGAATGGGATTTCGATTCCATTAAGGGAGAAGCTTGCAGCGGATGATCAAAGGGTTGTGGATTTGATGAACTTCGCAAACTTCTCGGTGAGATTGTCGGACTGGGGCACTTTGCGAGCGCGGGAATTGTTCGAGTCAGTGCCGGAGTGGGAGTCTCTCAAGGTAGTTTCTTTAGAAGATTGGCAAAAGAAGTTTAAAAGCAACCGCAAGACTTCTTTAGAAGCTCTAAAGAACTATTACGGCGTTAAAGAATTTAGCGACCTTCTTTAGGGTTTTCTGGTTTTTGGCTAAAGAAGTTTCTAAAGAAGTAAGGACTTGCCCTTTTTGGAGGCTTGGCCAGGAATGTCAGTGGCTAGTTATAAGTTAGGCATAAGTAAGGAAAGGAGAACCAATAGAAGATAACGACGATTATGAGGATGAGATTGAAGAAGGTCCAGAACTACTGGCTCAATCTCTATTCAACGTTGGAGTGGCTTACAGTCACTTAGGAAATTATCCCGAAGCTATCAACCAATATCGGCAGGCTCGGGAAATATTCAAAGAAGAGAAGATGGTTACCGAAGTTGGGCAATGCGATCTACATATCGCAGAAGCAAACTTTGAATCAGGAAATACCATCGAAGCAATTGCCGCAGGTAAGAAAGCAGTAGATGTAGCTTGGTTTACTTACGGCGATGATATGCACGCAAGATCGCATATAGTTCTTATCAAAGCGTATTTAGCGCTCGGGGAATTAGAAGTTGCGGTCCGGCATCTTGTTGATGCCCAAGCTTTAGTAAATTTCACTACTGATAAGGACTGGGAGCTCGTAGTAGAAGTAGAACAACTTCGAGCAGACCATATGAAAGCCGGCGGATTAGAAGCCGACACCACTGAGATCGATCGTCGACTAGCAACTATCCGAGAAATTCTCGGATAGTTGGGCGGAAATTGTGGAGGAAAAGATGAGTTCAAGGCAAAATAAAATTGATACCAAGTTAAGGGCGTCGGCTTGCCCTCGATGCGGAAAGGTCGAAGTACTGCAACCAATTATTTACGGGCTGCCTAATGAAGACTTTGATTTTGAAAATAATATTTCTGGCGGATGTTTAGTCGGTGGCTATATGCCGAATATCGGGTGCATCGAATGTGGATGGAAAGGTCTTCAAAATCCTTATACTGGGGAGATTATTGATAAAAATGCGGTTGATTTAGAGGAAGACTAGCTCGACACGAAGGCTTGCCCGGCAATGTCAGTGGGGGTAAATAGGTTTAGCGGTCCTAGGAAGAAAGAGGGCAGATGAAGAACGAGGATGAAAAGTTAGAGGCCGAGCTTTGGGAGATGGCTTCTAAGGCTGATGGTGAAGAGAAAGTTGATGCGTTAATTCAATTGAGTTATCGCTCATTTAATCGCGGGGATCACGCGGAATCTTTGGCGTTGTGTGAGACGGCGCGGGATTTGTATGAAGCACTTGGTGCGAAGGCAAATACTTCGACACTTGCGCATATCTATACCGGTATTGGGTATTCGCTAAATAGATTGCGGCGGCACACTGATGCGGCGGCGGCTTTGGATCGCGCGGTTGTTTTGTATCGCGAGATTGGATCTACTGAGGCGATTGTGCAACTGCGATGCGAAGGTGATTCTTGGTATGACGCGAAGGAATATGAGAAGGCGCATGATGCGTATGTTGCTGCGATTAATGAGGCGAATCCAGATGTTGCTGATCGCGAAGTTGCAATTAATTATGCAAATGCGGGAAGTGCGTTAATAAAGTTGAAGCGTTGGTCAGAGGCGCTGACGAATTTCTTAGCTGCGCGGGCGATTTATAAAACATTGAAGATGCCGGGTGAAATTGTGCACTGCGATGAAGAGATTGCACTCTGTTATTTCTGGCTGGGCAATGGCATGGAAGCTTTGCATCATGCCCAACTTGCAATGGACTTTGCAGATACTGCAGAAGATGAATTTCATAAGATGTGGGCGCTGGCTCGGATGGGTTTGGCAAAGAAGGTTTTGGAAGAGTATGCCGAGGCGCTGGATTTATTTGCTGATGCGAAGTCGCGGATGGTTCGGGTGGAGAATCCAAATTGGCGAGCGATTATCAAATTGGAACGTCAGGTTGCATCGATCCTTGTGATTAAGGGGCGGGTGTCAGAGGCGCAAGAAATCGAGCGACGCATTGCGTCAATGGCCGAGGTTGTCTTCGATGAGGGTGAAGAATAGCGACGTGAAAAAAGTTGCACTTGGGTTGGTTGTCGTAATGATTGCCGGGGCTTTGCTCTCGGGGATTGCTGGGATAACTGGGGCTGGCGTTGATCAGCCAAGTGAATCGGGTGGCGATTTAATTTCAATTGATGGCGTTTTATCTCAGGATGTTTACACATTTGTTTGTGAGATTCCAGAACAACAGAAGCCAGAGTTGGTTTATTTTGCTTGCGCAGATGGCAATGAAGGAATTGGAAAGATCGAATGGTCTACTTGGGAAGCGAGTGGTGCCCGCGGTGTTGGTGAGTATTTCGCTAATGATTGCGAACCGGATTGCGCAAGTGGAACTTTTGAGTTTGCAAGAGTGAATGTTGCAATTGATCGACCAATGGGCGTTGATGGCAAGGTGCATTTAGCTGATCTGACTTATGAATCAGTTGACGAAGGTGGCGTATCTGGGGCAATAAATCTTGCCGAGTTTTATTCGATCATGAAAGAGAACGAATAACTGGATCGCCTTGTTGGCGATTTTCGCTAATTTAATGATTTCGATTATTAATAGGCGGGAGGCTCACCCGGAAGACGAGTGAGCCCAAAGCACCACAAATCCCTCTAACGAAGGGTAGGTGGCTCGGGAAGAAATTCCCGAACCATCTGGCGAAAGCGTATACCAACTTGTGTCGACGAAGTAAGAAAATATTTAAAAATCGCTAACTACTTTAAGTTAAACAGTGCGGGAACCGATTAGTTCTCCCGCTGCATTTACTAACAAAATTACGTCGAGTAGCGCGACTAGCATTAACAATTTGAAGAGAATAAATCTTGGGGCGAAGATACTTAAGGTTGCAGCGATAATTCCAATTACCAGAATTGGCGTATTTGCACTTGCGCTGTTTAGAACAATTGTGGCTGCGATAAGAAACGTTGCTGCGATAAGTCTGGATGGGATCCGACCCAAAGTTATTGGCAAGCTCTCGATGCCACTTGCTTTATCTTCATTAAAGTCTTTCAAAACATTTGCGAAGTGCGCAGATAGGCCAAGTAGTCCGCCGGCCCAGAGAATCCAGAGTGGTGGTGTGCGGTCAGTAGAAATAACGAGTGCTGCGGGCAAAAGTGCGAAGGCCAGTGCGTATGGAATTGGGGAGAACGCAGTTGGTTTCAAGTAGAAGTTATAGGCAACACCGATTCCAATTCCGAGAATAGAAATTGAACCGGCCTTTAAACCAAGAGGTCCAAGAAGATTAAAAATAATCGCGATTGGTAAAACGATAAATATTGCACGCGTTAGCTCTGCTGGCTTTAGCGCACCGGAAACTAGTGGCTTACTGTTTCGATTATGTTTTAGATCATCGCGGAAGTCGTAGAGATCATTTGTCCAGCCAACGATTAATTGCCCCAGGAAAATACCGAAAGCAATGATGAAAGCTGGACCTTCCCACCAGAGTTGGGTGGCAAGTAAGAAAGTAACGGCTGTTACGAGAAGAGTTGGGCCGAAGTGGGATGCAACTAGATAACTTCTAATTTTGGCCATTTGGAGCTTCGATTACATTCTGTAATTTAGGTTCTTCACTTGGAATTCTTTTCTCTAGACCAGTAATTTCTTTCATTACGCGATCGATTCCATCAGAGACATAGATAAGTGCAAATGCGAGAAAACGATTAAATTCTTCGCCCATATCTTTTTCAAATAAGATACCGGAAGATTTTTTACGATTTGAAACATGGAAAATAAAATCGCCACCATCAGGGCTGGCACCAGCGCCAATCCACTTATCGAACTTCCACTCTGCAGTATTTGTGCCACCATTGAAAATCACGCGATCGGTTGTTAAATAAACCTGACCAATATCTTTGTAGATTTGAACTTCTTCACCTGGCACAAAGGTTCCACGTTGGGCACCAACTCGATATCGGATACCAGCACCAATCGGAATACTTAAACCTTGACTAGAGCCGACATATTGCCCGGCTGTTCTTCCCGCTTCGTGAAATTGACCGATACCTGCCCAGATAACTACTTCACCTGGTTTAGTAATGATGTTGTGGCTTTCAGAATCTTCGCCGTCTTGAACTGCGATAAAAGATTCTTTTAATTTAGCGAGAGTGGCAACATCTTCGCTCCACTCCTTATGCAAACGTGCGACTTCGCGTTTTGCTTTCTTGCCCGCAGGATCACCGAATAAGTCATTGAAAAATCCCATGTTTATCCTGCAATCATGTTGAAGTTTTTATGCATTTGGATTTACCAAAATTTTTGGGCCAACACCCAAGCGTGCTGGGCGATTGCCGAGGAAGACATTTCCAGCTTCACTCATTCCTACGGTGCCACCGAGAATCTTTTTAGGATCAATCTTTCCTTCAGCGATGAACCGGATTGATTCTTTAAATCCCGGTGAACCAGAGAGAATTCCGACAACTGTAATATCGCGGAAAACTAATTTGCGTGAATCAATTGGCGCAGCATGATTATCAACACCGATTAAAACAATTCGCCCACCTGGCTCGACGATATCCACTAACTTTGCCGGGACAGTTGCATCGAATGTTGCATCAACAACTGAGTGATAACCACCATCGATTTTTTTAACTTCAGTTCCTGCACTTGTAACACCAATTTCTAGAGCTAAAGCGATTGTTTTTGGATCCATACCAACCATATGAACATCCGCGCCCATTGCTAAACAAAACTGTGCGGTTAGCAGACCAACGGTTCCAGTTCCCCAGATTAAAATTCGTTTGCCTGGTGCAGGTTTAGCACCATCGGCTACGCGCCACGCATTTGCAGCTGGTTCAACTAGTGCTGCTAATTCAAAATCAAAGTCATCTGGAAGAACATAAATGAAACGTGCGGGAATCAATAACTTATCTGCAAGTGCGCCATCAAAACCATTTCGGATTCCAAGTTCATAGCGATCTGCGCAAGTATGTTGGCGACCATCGCTGCAACGTGTGCACTTGCCACAGCCCATCATTACATCGCTGGTTACTTTCTTGCCGAGCAGAGATTTATCTACACCTTCGCCAACTTCAATAACCGTGCCAGACCATTCATGGCCAAGGCGCATTGGAAGTTTTGCTTGTCCGTCATGGAGATACGGCATGACACCATTAAAGAATTCAACATCGGTTCCGCAGATGCCAACACGTTCAATCTTGGCGACAATCTCGCCGGCACCGGCTTTTGGTTCTGCAACATCTTGGATTTCAAAGGTCTTGGGTGCAGTAACAACAAAGGCTTTCATAGTGCCGCTATCTAACCAATAATCTTGCGCGAAAGAAAGGTCAACTTCCACAAAATTGAACTAAACTTCAAACATGAAACCAATTGTTCAAGTATCACTCGACCTAACCGATATCAAAGAAGCGCTAGAAATGGCACACACTGCCATCAGAGCTGGAGTTGATTGGATTGAAGCCGGAACTCCACTTATTTTGGCCGAGGGTTTACATGGTGTTCGAGCACTTCGTAAAGAATTTCCTAATCATCCAATCGTCGCAGATTTGAAAACTATGGATGGTGGATATCTAGAGGCCGAGATGATGGCTAAAGCAGGTGCAACACATGTTGTTGTTATGGCGAGATCGCACCCTGAAACTATTAAATGCGTTGTTCAAGCTGGAAAAGATTATGGTGTAAAAGTTATGGGAGACAATTTAGGTTGTCCCGACATGGTTCAAGGTGCGCGCGAATTAGAAGAACTTGGTTGTGACATGGTGATTCACCATATTGGTTATGACGAACGACGCGGTCTTGCAGCTGCAGGCAAGCCATGGAAGAATCCACTAGATCAATTGCGTGAAGTTGTGGATGCAGTAAGCGTCCCAGTGCAAGCAGTCGGTGGCTTAACACTTGAACAAGCGATTGCTTGTCCTTCATATGGTGCGCCACTTGTTGTGATCGGTGCTCCCCTCGCAATCGATGCTGATTCATTTAGCCAAGGCGCCGGAAATGTTGAAGAAGTTCTGCGCAAGATTTGTGATGCGGTGCATGGCTTTGGCGATGTAAAAGTTAAGGGAGAAAAATAATTGAAGTCTGCTGGTGTAGTTAACTTTTCATCCGAACCCCACAGCGTTGAAGTCCGTGAAGTCGAACGTCCAGCTTGCGGCGATGACGATGTAATTGTTCAGGTTGAAGCTGCAAGTGTTTGCGGATCTGACTTGCACCAATGGGAGGGCACGAATTCTTGGCCCGTCAATTATCCAGTTGTTTTAGGGCACGAATTCGGTGGCCACGTTGTTGAACTTGGAAAGAATGTAGTTGCTGCTGGCAAGTGGCGAGAAGGCGACCGCATCGTAAGTGAAACTGCTGCTGTCGTTGATATGTCTGGCGTGATGTCACGTCAAGGTTTGTATAACTTAGATCCAAGTCGCAAAGGCTTTGGTTATGGTGTGAATGGCGCAATGACTAGATATGTAAAGGTTGCATCCCGGTTGCTTCACAAGATTCCAGATAACGTCTCATTTGATCATGCATCTATGACCGAACCATGCGCAGTTGCTTACTCTTCAACAATTGCACCTGGGCATATCCGACCTGGTGATCGCATTGTTGTTCTTGGACCCGGACCAATCGGCATTTTGTCTGGTGCGATGGCAAGACTTGCTGGTGCTGAAGTTGCAATCGTTGGACTAGAACGCGATAAAGCGCGGTTAGAAGTTGCCAAGAAATATGGCTGTGATGTTGTTATCGGTGATGTAAAAGATTGGGCGATGGCAGTTGATGGTCTTGGCGCAGATGGTGTTGTAGATGCGGCAGGAGTTTCAGCAACGCTAAAAGTTGCACTTGATGTCATCAGACCAAATGGTTGGATTTCGAAAGTCGGCTGGGGTCCACAACCAGTTAATTTCTCACTCGACCAACTAGTTCAGAAGAATGTGCGACTTGAAGGATCATTTAGCCACAACTGGCCAATGTGGGAACGCGCGCTTCGGATGCTTGGCACTGGGCAATTAGATTTAACTCCGGTTCTTGGTGGAACTTTTCCAATCGAACAATGGGAAACCGCATTTAAGAAGATGCACTCAGGCGAATTTATCAAATCTGTAATTAAGCCGGCTTAATATGCGACTAAAAGATAAAGCAATAATCATTACTGGTGGCACATCTGGAATAGGTGCCGCAATTGCAGCTACTGCGATCCGTGAAGGCGCGAAAGTTTTGGTTCATGGAATCAATGAAGAAGAGGGCCGCGCAACCGTTGAAAAATTGGGAGCCAACGCTGTTCTCTGCATTGCAGATTTAGCCGAAGATAGCGCACCAAAAGAGATCGTTAGCGCTGCACTTAAAGCATTTGGCAAGGTTGATGGCGTTGTAAATAATGCTGCGATATTTGGTGGATCGAATATTTCTGACCAAGAAGTTGAGCATTTCCGCAAAATGATTCAGATCAATCTAACTGCTCCGCTCTTTTTGATTAAAGCAGCTTTCGAAGAGCTTAAGAAAACTGGCGGCTGCGTTCTTAACATCGGTTCAATAAATGCCCACACTGGCGAATCTAAGTTACTTGCTTACAGCATCAGCAAAGGCGGCATGCAGACAATGACTCGAAACCTTGCTAATGCCAACGGTGTTCATGGGATTCGAGTTAATCAGATTAATCCTGGTTGGGTTCTGACCGATCGGGAATATCGCGACAAGATGGCAGTTGGTATGAAATCAACCTGGCCCGAAGATTTATCGCGCACTGAAATTCCTTCCGGAAAGATGACAACGCCAGAGCAAATGGGAGAAGCTGCTATTTATTGGTTAAGTGATGAATCAAAACCATTTACCGGTTCAGTTGTTGATCTTGAACAATTCACAATCATTGGCAGAAACCCGGAGAAGTTGGGATGATCGACAAACCAAAAATTGCCGCTTTTCCTAAAGGTTGGATCCGGGATTTAGTTGCGCCAGATAAGTTAAGTATTTACGAGTGGATTGATATGTCACAGGCCATGGGCATCGAAGGCCTTGAGATGTACAACAACTTCGCAGATTTTAAAGATGAAGCGAATTGGCCGAAGATTCGCAAGTATGTAGAGGCTACTGGAATGGTGATTCCGATGATGTGCTGTTCTCCGGATTTCACAATTCCAGATCCAGTTCTGCGTCAGAAAGAAGTTGATCACGAAATACATAGCATTCGGATGTCGGCCGAACTTGGTGCTAAATATTGCCGGGTTTTATCGGGTCAACGCCGCAAAGATATTACCCGCGAGCAAGGCATGGGCTATGTCGTTGATTCAATCGAAAAGTGTCTGGTCGAAGCTGAGAAGTTAGACATGATTCTGGTTATTGAGAATCACTATAAAGATGATTTCTGGACCGAGCCAGAATTTGCTCAGATGATGGATGTCTTTGTTGATTTGGTTTCACGCATTGATTCACCACGTTTTGGTGTGCAATTTGATCCATCTAATGCAATTGCAGCTGGCGAGGAACCACTAGAATTACTGGAGAAAGTAAAACATCGAGTGCTGACCGTTGGTGCGAGTGATCGACATTTAGCCGGTGGAAGTATTGAAGAACTTCGAAAGCAAGAGGGTGGCAGCGCTGGATATGTTTCCTTCTTTAAGCATGGTGTTATCGGCCAAGGGCTAAATGATTATGACGCTATCTTTTCAACCCTCAAAAGCGTAGGATTTTCGGGCTGGGTCAGCATCGAAGATGGTGTTGATGGTATGCAAAACATGATTGATAGTGCAGACTTCTTAAAGGAAAAAATCGCTAAGCATTGGGGAAATTAAGTGGCACATGATTTAGTTGAACTTCGTAAGATTTTTACATCAGCTCTGGCTTCAGATTGCCTGGATAAATTGGGCTATGGCCGACAAGTATTGAATGAAGATATTCTCATGATTTCGGGTTCCGGAATCATGCTGGGATATGCCTTTCCAGTTCGCTTAGAGAGTGTTGATGCCTTCCCGGAAGTTCCTTACATCGGATTATTAAAAGCTCTTGATGCGGTAGGCAAAGATCAGGTTTATGTGACTCCAACAAATCGCACCGGACGTGCCGCACTTTGGGGCGAGCTACTTGCAACTGCTTGCGCGTTTAAGGGTGTTGCCGGCGCTCTTACTGATGGCCCAACTCGCGATCTATCGCGCACCGATGCCATGGGCTTTAAAGTCTTTGCAACCGGAACCTTGCCGGTAGATATAAATGGCCGCTACGAAGTTGTTGCACACAATGTGCCATGCGAAATCGATGGCGTTGCGATTAATCCTGGTGATCTAATTGTTGGTGACAGCGATGGTGTAACTATCGTTCCAGTCGCAGCAATTGATGCGGTTGTTGAAGCCGTTATCGAGAAGAATTCTGGCGAGAACTTATTCCGCAAGGCAGTCAAAGAGGGAATGCCTCCTAGCGCCGCCTTTGCGAAATATGGCGTTCTTTAAAAGTTAACCCCCGATAGGGATTACAAAGCGTCCAAAAGTCATAACTCCTTTTGGTCTTTCGATGCAAGACATATCGGTCATGGGATTGCCTTCAACAAAAATCAGATCCGCAGCGGTTCCTGGAGTTGGTGTTGTTTGCCCACCAAGACCATTAAGTTCACGGGCACTTGCTGTCGCTGCATGTAGAACTTGAAGTCGAGACATGCCTGCTGATTCAAGAAGTGTTATTTCACGATGAGTTTTTGGGCCAATTGGATTTAAGTCTGCACCGGTCGCAATTTTTACACCAGCTGCAATACATGCCATAAGACTTTCTGCATGCTTATTGGCGGCAACTACTGCTTTCTCTCTTGCATGAATTGGCCATTCATCATTTTCCATCATCTCTACATCGTGTGTAACACTTATTGTTGGCACGAGCCATGTGCCATTCTTTGCAAGGGTCGCTGCGGTTTTTTCATCTAAGGCGTATCCATGTTCAATTGAGCGTCCACCTAAATCTGAAAAGCGTTCAGCAATTCGAGCGCCACCACAATGTGCAGCTACTGGAATTCCTCTATTACGTGCTACTTCCATAACTGCTACAAGTTCATCATCAGTAAATTGACTATCTTCAACAGTTTCATGTTCGCTATAAAGTCCACCAGTAATCATTAATTTGAGCCAATCAACACCTTGTTCCACCAAAGAACGCGCAACTTTTCGCATTTCATCAGCACCATCGGCTGGAATTTCCCAAACTGCATCTGTTGCATGTCTTGGAAAAGCGGTTCCATGTCCACCCGTCGTGCGGATTCCTGCACCTGCGCAAAGAAGTCGTGGTCCTAAATATTTTCCTTCAGCAAGTGCTTTCGCCCAAGCGATATCTACGCGACTTGCATCCGCTACGGCCCGAATTCCGGTAACACCGTATTTTGCAGCTTCGAGTAAATTCGAACCAGCTCGGACGGCCCATTCTGCTGGTCCTTCAAAATATCCTGCCGCGCTAAGGTCATACATCAGCCCGCCTGGATGAGCGTGACAATCCCACAGACCAAACATTGCAGTTAAACCCGATGCATCAACTATTTGGGGATTAACCAAGGAACTTGGATCTACAACTTGACCATCTTTTACTGCAAGATCTCGAACCTTAGATTCACCGTTCGCGCTATCAAATACGGCTGCACCTTTAATTAGAATTTGATTATTCATATTGTTTTACTCCCCCTATTTCTTGGCTAAATCTGGAAAAATCTCTTGAACTCTTAGACATGAACTTTCACGATTGGCAGCAAAAGTCTGAATATTGATTTCTTCTTCTCTGCATAAGGCGATTGCGTGTGGGCACCTGGTAGAAAATGGGCAACCCTTTTGAGGGACTTCTTCCCGTCGGAAAAGCTTTAACTTCTCCCTTCCTTCATCACTCTCTTCGCTAAAAGTTGATGCTGAGAGTAGCGCCTGCGTATACGGATGAATTGGAGATTCACAAATATCATCTGTGTCACCAATCTCCATAATTTTTCCAGCATACATAACCGCAATTCGATCAGATATGTGACGGACAACTGCCAAGTCATGACTAATAAATAGCATCGCTACACCCAGACGCTTTTGAATATCAAGAAATAAGTTAACTATCTGTGCTTGAACCGAGACATCAAGAGCTGAGACTGGTTCATCGCAAATAATTAGTTTTGGTTCCAAGGCGAGAGCTCGTGCGATATTAACTCTTTGAAGCTGTCCCCCCGAAAGTTGTCCTGGATACTTGGTCGCAAAGCTCTCGTCTAAAGCGACAGCGGCAAGCAACTCGAGAACTCGAGCACGTCGAGTTGTAGAATTTCCGATTTTGTTAATTACTAAAGGTTCGGCGATGGACCACGCGATGGTCTTCCTTGAATCAAGCGAAAGCAAAGGGTGCTGAAAAACTGCCTGGACTTCACGACGAAATAATTTCGACTTGTCCTTTAACAATTCCTCAAGCTCAACGCCCTCAAACTTGATTGATCCAGAATCCAACTTCTCTAATCCCAAAACAAGATTTGCCAATGTCGATTTTCCAGAACCTGATTCACCAACTAACCCGACTACCTCTCCCTCGCCAATTGTTAAGTTGATTTCTTGACAGGCTTTTACCTTTGAATTCCCAGATTTAAATGTCTTATTTACATCAAGAATCTGAAGTAATTGAGCCATTTGACACCTCCAATAATTTCTTAACTTCAGAGTGTCTATGACAAGCGACGTTTGTTTCGCCGATTAATTGGAGCTCCGGTTTTTGAGAATTACATATCGGAATTACTAATGGGCAACGGTTGGCATATACGCATCCTTGAGAAGAAGCATTACGCACCTCATTCGTATAAAGGTTAACTTTCCGAGGCTGATCCATTGCCGGCATAGAACGAATCAAATTCACTGTATATGGATGTTTTGATGAATTAATGAGAGTAGAGGTCGGTCCCTCCTCAATAATCTCTCCTGAATACATAACCACGGTGCGTTCTGCGATTTGTGATACAACAGCAAGATTGTGGCTTACCAAGAGCATTGCTAGCCCTTGTTCTTTTCGCAGTTCACTCAATAAATTTAACAAATCGGCTTGGACTGTCACATCCAATGCGCTTGTAGGTTCATCAGCGATTAGTAGGACGGGGTTGCCCAATAAAGCCCCGGCAATCATTGCGCGTTGCATCATTCCCCCGCTTAACATATACGGATACATGTCAATGACTTGTGCAGCTTTATCTATACCAACTTTTTCCATAAAACTTATTAGTTTTTCACGTCGCTCAGGTCGCTCGGACTTGTCAAAAGCATCAAGCAGTTGTGTTCCCACTTTGCGTGAAAGATTCCAGCTAGCAATTGGATCCTGAAAAACAATTCCAATTCGCTCTCTCCTTAATTTCCGCAATTCTTTCTTTGAGGCATTTAGAATGTTTTGCCCCTCAAAGAGGATTTCAGATGCCTTCGTGTTTGCACTATTTTCTAGCAGTCTTGCGATTGCCAAGGCCGTGGTTGATTTACCAGATCCACTTTCACCAACAATCGCTAAGCATGTTGCAGGTTGAATTTCAAAGCTAACACCCTTTACCGCCTTGGTAGAACCAGTTAAATATGTAACTTCAAGATTCTTTACAGATAACAAGGGTGTGCTCATCTTTCAGCTCCTGAAAAACGATCAGCTGCATAGATGAAAAGTGAAACAATAAGAAGAATTGCAATTCCAGGAAAAACTGAATACCACCAAGAGGCAAGCACGTAGCTCCGTGCATTTGAAATCATCAATCCCCACTCAGGACTTGGATTTTGAGCACCGAGCCCAAGAAAAGAGAGTCCAGTTAATGAAATAAGTACATAACCCACATCCATAGATGCGCGAACTCCAACAGTTCTATAGGTATGCGGGATGATGTGCCAAAATAGAATTTGAAAATTACTAGCTCCAACAGTTCGTGCCGCTCGAATAAAAAGTCGCTCTTTAATTGACAACACTTGTCCGCGAACCATGCGGGCATACGAAGGCCACCACACAAGTATGAGAGCCAAAATTGCTGAACGCATATCCCGACCAAGAGAAGCAGCGAGAGCCATTGCAAGAACTAAATAGGGAAACGAGAGAAATACATCGACCATTCTCATCAAGTAAAAGTCAATCTTCCCGCCAAACCAGCCAGCGATTGCGCCAAGAATTGTTCCAGCTCCACTAGCCATCAGAACAATCACGATTGAGGCACCTACAGAATCCTTTGTTCCATAGAGCACCCTAGAAAAAATATCTCTTCCACCCTCATCTGTTCCGAATAAATGTGCCTTTGATGGCGCCTGAAGCCGATTGATTACATCAAGTTCCAATGGATCGTAAGGTGCAAAAAGACCTGGGAAAAAAATTACTGTTAATAGAAAAATTACAAAAGCCGAAAAACTCCACCTGCCAACTTTGTGCGAGATCTTCGCTGATTTGCCGCGATTCGAAAAGATTTTTGATCTCAATCGAATCATTTTCTCTCCCTCAATTTTGGATCCAAAAGCGGATACAAAAGCGCTACCAACTCATTCACAACTACGAATGTAACTGTTATCACTAAAGTTATGGCAAGAATTGGATTGTAATCAAAGGTTCGAAAAGCATTAAAGCTATACAGACCGAGGCCGGGCCAAGAGAAAACTACTTCAACAAGAATTGTGCCACCAAAAAGCCAGCCGAATTGAAGTCCCAACATTGTCACTACCGGATTTAGGGCATTGCGTAAGGCGTCAAATATTGTTATTTTCCACTCGGCCACACCACGAGCTCTAGCAGTTCTTACATAATGTTGCCTTAATTCGACTTCCAGCGTTGATTTTGTCAACCTTGTTGCAATTGCTATTTGAGAAAGCACAAGAGTTGTAACAGGCAGAATTACTGCCAAAGTTGCAGCTCTAAGTGCTTCAGAGTTCCAAGAAAGAATCGAATCAAGAATTCCCATTCCCGTGTAACGAGTAATATCGAAATCTTGATATTGGAGACTCCCCGCAAGTGGAAGCCACTGTAATTTTGCTGCAAAGATTAATTGCAACAAAAGGCCCACCCAGAAAACCGGCATCGCAACACCTAAGATGGAAGTAAACGACAAAAATTTGGAAAAAACATTCCTTGGAAAACGCGCCCACAGCACACCGAAAAGAACGCCTAAAATTGCATAAATAAAAAATGAAAGGAATACAAGTTCGAGGGTTACCGGTAGATAGCGAACAATGTCATCTAATACTGGTTGGCGAGTTTGAATTGAGTCGCCTAGATCGAGTCTTAAAATGTCTTTTAGATAGGTGAAGTATTGAATAATGAGGGGTTTATCGAGTCCCAGAGCTTTTTTTACTTCAAGCACTTGCTCTGGTCCCGCTTGGAGCCCAGCCGCCAATCTTGCTGGATCTGCTGGAATAACTCTTGAAAGAATAAAGGTCAAAGTTAATGAAGCCCAAACAACAAGCAACATCCACGAAAGGCGTTGTGCAAATTTTCTGATTCTCTTGAATTTATTCATGGCGAGAAAAGCTGTAGTGAACCGGGACCGATTCACTACAGCGTCATTTCTCTTAGTTTCGATTAACTTGCCTTAATTAACTCGATTAACTCTTCTTGCTGGTATAGAAGAATCGAATCGTATAATTTGCATCAAGTGAATCGTAGAAACCAGTCCAGCCTTTACGAACAGGCTGTGCCAGTTGTGGCTCTGCTACATAAATAGCAAGATACTTATCCTTGATTGTTGAGTTAACAGCCAATGTTGCTTTCATTCTTGCAGCATCGTCTTTTATTTGGGAAAGTCCGGCAATCTTCTTATCGAGTGCAGGCTCTTCAATGAAGGACCAGTTGTATCCACCATTATTGCCAGATGAAGCGGATGAATATGATTGACCCAAGAAATTGCCCGCATCGTTAGTGAATGCTGACATATTCAAGAATGAGATATCGTAAGCAGTATCTTGATTCTTATAAGCCTCTGCCATTTGTGGCCAAGGAACCAATGTCTGCTCTAGCTTGATACCAATTTTCTTTAGATTGGACTGAAGTAAAGTGCCGGCAAACTCTTCATAGGAAAGCCCCTTTAGTCCCAAATAGGTCATGGTGAAACCCTTTGCATATCCAGCCTCTGCAAGTAACTTCTTAGCAGCGGTGATGTTCTGGGCCATCTTCGGAGATTTGGCTAGCGTTGGGCTAAAAGCATTTGGAAGCGGCCCGGAGGCTGCTTCTGCATAACCCTTGTAAAAGTCAATCATTCCCTTGTAATCAAAAGCTAATGAAATAGCTTTACGTACTCGGACATCCTTTAGTGGTCCTCTTGTTACATTCATTGGCATAAATTGGATGTAATAAGAAGGTGACACAAGTACTTGCAAGTTCTTATTTTTTGCAGCGGCAGCTGAGTCATCTGGACCAACTGCGCCCATAAAGTCAACTTGGCCACTACTCAAAAGCTGCATCGCTGTAGTGATATCTGGATCAACGCGAAGAACAACCTTTGTTGGAGTCTTTGCTCCGAATGCCCGCCAATAAGTTGGGTTCTTAGTTATTGTAATTGCTTGGTTACGTGCCCAATTATCGAGAACATATGGACCGCTTCCGGCTTCATTTGTAGCAAACCAAGTTTTAGCCCAAGGATCGTCAGCAGTTTTGTTCTTCTCGATTGCAGCAGCGCTCACGATCGGTAACTTTGGAAGCTTTCCTAGGAATGTGAAATCCTTAGTCTTCATAGTGATTTTAACTTGTGAAGAAGAAGTAGCCACCATGTCAGAAACATTTGTCATCATTGTTGCTGGCCCCTGGTTAACAGCCTGAATTCTCTTTAGCGCTGTAACAACACCATCTGCGTTGAGTGGTGAACCATCATGAAACTTCACGCCTGGACGAAGATCGAATGTAAATGACAGACCATCAGCTGAAGCTTTCCAGCTTTTAGCAAGTACGCCTTGAAGCGTCATGGTGCCCGGCTTATATTCTAGAAGTCCTTCATAAACATTTCGAACAAAGACGAATCCGTCGGAGCTAAATGCAATTGCTGGATCCAAAGTCGCGGTCTCTGCGATGTTTGAATATGTTGCAGTTATTGGAGCCGCTTGTACAGGAGGTGCAATCGACACTAAAAGGCCTGCCATACTCAGCAGTCCAATTTTACTTAGTACTTTTTTCATTTGGAACCTTTCTATTTGTTGTTTGAGTTAGTTTTTATAAGTTGTAAAACGCTTTCGTTGTATATTCATCAGCTAAGTCGTTCTCAATAAGTTCAGGACTCCTAGCATTGACAGATCCGTAGCCGCCACCACCTCCCGTCTCAACTAGAACTCGAGAACCTTTTGTAAGGGGTAGGGCATTTGCCTTCAGCATAAATATCTCTTCATCCCCACGCTGGATTGTTATTTTTGCGGGCTTGGCAGCTTCGCCACCGAAAAGTCCCCACGCTAAAGTTTGAGTTCTTTCAAACCAAAGTGAAACAGTGGCATTTTCGACTAGAACTTCATATTCTCTTTGGATTCCAAGACCACCACGAAACTCTCCGCGTCCGCATGAGTCGACACGTAGCGCATATTTGTGAATCAGAATTGGATAACGATTCTCATAAACTTCTACCGGATAATTCTTTAAATCGCCGCCACCATAATTGATTTGAGCATTGCTTCCATCGCCAGTGCTGTAGGCGCCCCAGCCCACGCCGCTAGCTTCTCCAGTGAAAAATTGCTTGCCATCAATTGGTGAGGTTCCAACAAAGAGAATATTCATTGCATCAGAAGGCTGACCAGCTACAGCAAGGTGCGGTAATCCTGTAGATAACGCCTTAATGAAAAGATCAATCATTAACCCAAGGTGCGGGTAATAGAACTGACATGCTGCTGGTTCTTGCGCATGGAATGCTGAACCAACATCTGTTAAAACTTCCAAATTTCTAAAGGTCCCACCAGTTGCAGGAATTTCTGGATTTACCAGGAACTTAAATGCAAGTTTTGCTGCCGAGATTGTTTGTGCGACTCCACAATTAACTGAACCACCAGTCTGGGGAGACGATCCACGTAGATCCAAAATCATTTTGTCATCTGCAATAGTGACCTTAACCTTCACGGGAACTGGCTTTCCTCCAGGACGATCGGAATCCAGTGCGCCTTCAGCAGAATAAATACCGTCAGGGATCTTTCTTACTTCTTGACTGTCAAGAATTTCGCATTGCTTCCAAATTCTTTCTGTGGCTTCAAGAATTACTTCTTCACCAAACTTTTCGTATAACGCTTGCAGTCTTATCTCGCCAGTTCTACAAGCTGCAATTTGCGCATGCATATCTCCCCAAACGGATCGTGGAAGACGACTATTTCTCGTAAGGAAATCAAGAATGGCATCCTGCGGAACTCCCTCTTTGTAAAGGTGCACTGGGCCAATTCGATAACCTTCTTGATAAATCGAAGTCGAATCCATTGATTGACCAGGATCTTTAGAACCGATATCAAGCCAGTGTGCTTTGGTGGCACCGAATCCAACCAGTTTTCCGCCAAAGAAAATTGGTGAGAAAATTGTTACGTCGTTTAGGTGACTTCCAACAAGGTAACTATCGTTGATTGCATAAACGTCACCTGGTTTATAAATATCCCAGCCACCAAAGTGATCAGTTGTAGCAAATATTGCAGACTCTAGTGCCCCTAAAAAGATAGGTAACCCAGGAGCTTGGCCCAGAAGGCGGCCGCGGTGGTCGAACAATCCAACTGAACAATCTTTCATCTCATAAATAATTGGCGTGTAAGCAGAACGAGCCAAATTGTTATTCATTTGCGAGCCTATTGAATCAAACGCATTACGGATAACTTCAACTGTAACTGGATCGAGCTCCATTTTAATTCCTTTCCAGAATTAGATGTCTGCCTGAAACCATTTTTGCGTGCCACCCTGGTGGAATAGTGGTCGTGCAGTCATTCTCAAGAATCGTTGCAGGACCAACGGTTTTGGAACCAATTTCCAAAGAATCTCGCCAATAGATTGTTGCCTCATGCCAACTTCCATCAAAAAATGTCTTTTGCGTTCCTGAAGTAAGGGATGAAAGTGGTGAACCTGTGTCAGAAATTTTAGACTTTCTTGCTAATCCAATACCGCTCAATCGGATATTAACAAGTTCTATATCTTCGCCAGGATTATTATGGCCATAACGAACTAAATGCTGTGATTCGAATAATTCTGTCAATGAGCTAAGAACGCCATCAATTGCAAGAGTTGGATCCCATTCAACTGTGACTGTGTATTCTTGACCTACATAACGCAGATCTGCTGCAGGTTGAATAACCATATCTTTTGCAGTGATTCCCTCTTGGGTTAATATCTGCTTAGCTTCAGCCTCGAGTTTCTTAACACCTTCTTCAAATTTCGCTTTATCTATCGATTTCAATTTTGAATAAAAGTTCATTACAAGGTCATGGCGGGAATCAGCTTGAAGCATTCCCCATGCAGAAAGAACACCTGGATTTGCTGGAACAATCACCGAACCAAGTTCTAACTCGGCAGCGATTGCGACTGCATGAAGTGGGCCCGCGCCACCATATGCAACTAACGAATACTCTCTTGGATCAATTCCCCGTGACACAGTGATTTCTCGAATTGCATTGGCCATCGCCGCGTTGATGATTGCGACAATTCCAGCAGCTGTTTCTTCCGTGGATAGATTTAGTTTTGAACCGACTGAATCGATTGCTGATTTTGCTAGATCAAGATTTAAATTCATGTTGCCAGCCAACTTTGATTCATGTGGCAATCGACCAAGAAATAGATTCGCATCAGTTACTGTCGGTTCGGTTCCACCGCGGGCATAACATGCTGGACCAGGAAATGCACCAGCTGATCGCGGCCCAACTCGAAGTGCGCCAGCTGATACATAAGCAATGCTTCCGCCACCAGCGCCGATTGTGTGCATACTTACCGATGGCGAAAGCAAAGGATGACCTTCCATCTCGGCTTGCGCTTCGATATCAGCTTTTTTATTTACAACAAGACTGACATCAAAAGAAGTTCCGCCCATATCAACGCAGATGAGCTTGTTATGTTCAAGCATTTTTCCAATCTCAACACCAGCGATAGTTCCTCCAACTGGCCCAGAAAGAAGTGTCTGAACTGGCTTTGAGCGCGCAGTTATTGCGCTCATAACGCCACCATTTGATTGCATAACTTTAAGTTCCGGAGCTAGACCAACTTCTTTCAACCTTGTGCCGAGCTCATGCAAATACTCATTAATTATTGGGGCGATATAAGCAGAAATCGCAGTCGTGCTTGTTCTTTCATATTCACGCCACTCAGGCGCTACAACTGATGACGTCACAATAGAAAGATTTGGAAGAGCTGAAGTCAGATACTTAGCTATCTCCTGTTCGTGAATCGGATTTTTATATGAGTGGAGTAACACGATTGCGACTGCGTCGTAATTAGCTTTCAGATGAGGAACAAGTTCTTTGATCTCGTTCATATCTACTGGTGTGTGAACTGCGCCACTAGAAGTAAGGCGTTCAGTTACTTCAAATCGATCGCGTCGCTCTATTAATGGACGGGGCGATTTATATTTCAGGTTATACATATCTGGGCGATTAGCGCGGCCGATTTCATATACATCACGGAATCCTCGAGTTGTAATCAAAGCAACGCGTGCACCACGCTTCTCCAAAAATGCATTTAACCCTGCGGTTGTTCCATGAACAAAGTAATCAATAGCAGAAATATCAATATTCAAAGATTCTATTGCTGATAAAACTCCATCAGCTAATCTTCCGGAAGTGGTCAGCGCTTTAGCTGTTGAAATTTCTCCAGTTTCAGAGATTGCAATTGCATCAGTAAAGGTGCCACCGATGTCTACTCCAACTCGCAAAGACATGAATACCCCTTCGTATACGCAATGTAGTTACAATGCGTTACTAAAGTATGCTCCTTGGTTTTTGGAAGTCAACAGTTTTTAAAATCAAAATTCCAGAACAGAATTTTTAGATGAAGGTTGAGCCCTATTTAAAGCGTGATAATTCTTAGTTTCCAAAAATTTGGTGCGCATTACGAACTTAGGCAAGACAACTTACAACAAGAAGTCATGCCGCACTGAAAAGATTTCAAAGACAGAAAAAGAAAACCCAGCTCTTCCGGATTTAACTTCTGCTAACGCTTAACCCTTTAAAGAACCAGAGAGCAGACCGCGCAAGAAGTAGCGGCCAAGGAACATATAGACCAGCAGCGTTGGAATCGAGACGATTAACGATGCTGTCATATTGTTTCCGTAATAAACCTGGTTACCGGATCCGGTAATGAAGTTAAGCGCTGTTGTAGCAACAGATAACTTCGGCGAACCACCCGTTAGGAAGATTGCAAAGAGGAAGTCGTTCCAGGCTGACGTGAACTGCCAAATCAATACCACCACAAAGCCGGGTATCGATAGCGGCAAGATAATTGAGCGATAGATATGAGTCATGCTGGCGCCATCAACGCGCGCAGCTTCGATCAATTCATTTGGAATACCTTGGTAATAGTTACGGAAGATCAATGTGCAAATTGGGATTCCGTAAATGATGTGTGCAAAGACCAGAACATAAATTGTGCCACCGATACCGGCCCACTTATTGAATTGAGTAAGTGGAATCATGATTGCTTGGTAAGGAATGAACATACCGAATAAGAATGAAGTGAAGATGACGGTTGAACCCTTAAAGCGCCACTTAGCAAAAACGAAACCATTAATTGATCCGATTATTGCTGAAATGATTGAGGACTGAAGAACGAAGACCAGGGTTCGGAACATTGGTTCGCGCAGGATTTCCCAGGTTGGGCCCCAAGCACCGAAGTTAAGTGATGTCGGTGGAATAAATGCTGCGGATTGACTTACGCCGGTAATTCCTTTTACAGAGTTAATGACCATGATGTAAATCGGTAGCGCAGCAATAACAAAGAGAAGCGCAAGTGCGATGTAACGGAAGACCAACCAGAATTGGCCAACCCCGTCGAGCTTCTTCTTATTGCGCGAAATATCTTTTGAAGTTGTAACGCGGGATGCGAGATCAGAACTCATTTATTCGCCTCCTCTGTCTTATTTACATAGATTAGATATGGAATAACTACTACTGCAATCAACACAAGGATGACAACGGCGATTGCCGCGCCCTTGGCATAGTTCTGGAAGTCGAAGATAACTTGCCACATATAAATCGCAAGCACCTTTGTTACATAACCCTTGCCAGAAATTCCGTAAATTAAATCGAATACCTTCATCGAGATATGGCCCAGAATGATTAGAACAGTTAAGAAGGTTGGGCTTAGTTGTGGGAATAAAATATGACGATAAATCTTAAATTCTGAAGCGCCATCTACTCGGGCAGCTTCGCGTAAATCATCTGGGATTCCACGGAACCCTGCCAAGAAGAGCGCCATCACATATCCGGACATCTGCCAGATGGCGGGAAGTGCCATGGCATACATCGAACCCTTTTCGGAGGTATACCAACTATTTTCAAGTGAACTTAAACCAACTTTGTTGAGAATTAAGTTAAGACCAGTTGCTTTCTCGCCTTGCGCTGAATCCATAAGCCAGCGCCAAGAAGTTCCCATTGCGATAAATGAAATCGCCATTGGATACAAGTAAATTGAGCGGAAGAAACCCTCGCCTTTAATTCCTTTTTCCAAGAGCAGGGCCATAATCAGACCAGAAATCAAAGTTCCAATCATGAAAACTAAAGTGAATTTTACTAAGTTTGAAAATGCGTGCGTGAATTCTGGATCTTCAAGGAGACCAGTAAAGTTTTTTAAACCAGCAAAACTATTGTCCTTACTCCATGCACTTGTTCGATTACTAAAAGAGAATTTGAGGGTCCAACCGATCATTCCGTATACGAAGATCGCCATCGCAATAATGGATGGGAGAACAAAGAAGAAGCCACCCCAAGGACTTTGGATATGTTTTTTGGTGCGTGGAACTTGAACTTTGGCCGGGCTCTTAACTGCCACCTAAACACTCACCTCTCGAAAACTTAAGCTTCAAATCTGCCTCGGCGAGCGCGGACTGTTTCGCGAACTCTAGCCAACTTTTTTCAAATACTTCTAATTCTCCGTCAACTTAATTCCCCTACTAACTGCAAATTCTGGTGAAGCCGTTTCGGGCCTCACCAGAACTCTTCTGCAATTTACTTCAGCTTAATTATTAATTAAGCCTTGTCAGCATCGTAAGCAGCGATTAAGCCAGTTACAAAGCCAGCCTTGTCCTTAGCTCCACCTGTGTAGAACTTACCTACGGCAGAGTTAAGTGCGGCCATACCTGCGTTGCCATAGTTAACGCCGTGAACTGTTGAACCAACGAGGGTATCAACCTTCCATGACTTCATAGCAGCTTGTAGGTAGTCGTCGAACTTAGATGGGTCTGAGTCAGTACGAACTGAGATAGAACCCTTCTTTGGGTTAAACGCATCTTGTCCTGCAAGTGATCCGCAAACCTTCAACCATGCAAGTCCTGCGGCACGGTTAGGTGCGCCAACTGGCAATGTGAATGAGTCAGATAGCCATTGGTAAATGCCATCAGTACCTGGACCTGGAGCCCATGTGTAGTCAGTTCCAAGAACTAGACCTTCTGATTGCCATTGTG
>CANLTP010000007.1 GCA_947494085.1 Actinomycetota bacterium
CCACGAATCTGTAGGTATTGAAAGGCGAATTTATCTTGGTGGCCTTATTTGAAAGCATGATTTTTCCGCGTGAATTCGTTGCATACTGAATAGTTGCGTTCAGCTGCAGTGCCATTCCTATTTCCAAGCGATTGTAGATAACTCTTGCTACCTTCGAAAAGTTAGTTGGATCGCCCTCTATTTGAACCATCGAAGCGATTGTTAAGAGTTCAAATGCCTTGTATTTACCGAAACCAGCGTTGAGGCCTAATTTTGTATATTCCGACTCTGCCTTCGTCACCATAGTTTGGAGCGCGTTCGAGATAGTTGTATTTTCCTCAAAGGAATAACGTGCCGGGAATAAGGAACCTTCTAGAGATTTTCGGATATTCGGATACACCGGCTTAACTGCGGAGTAGCCATTATCGGTCTTAGAAATTTGATTGTTTGATTTCAATAATTTAAGCACGTCGGCGAAGGTCGAGCCTTCTCTCACAACCAGAACGTCATTTAATCGCTTCGGATCCAGAAGCTGCGCTATTGCAGTCTTAACCGAAATTTTTGTTTGGATCGAATGTGAACCAGCACTTATCCCCTGCGCTTTTGGATCCTTATTGAATTCCTCGATGAACTTCGTGGAACTCTTAATCACGCCTCTGCTCTCTAAATTTTGAGCGATAGAACTTCCGAGTTCACCATCTTGAATTAAAAATTCAATTTCGGGACCAGCCGTCTTGTCCGAGAAATCGTTATTCGTCTGCAAGCGCAGCAAGCTAAATAAAAGTAAGGCACAGAGTGAACCGATTACGAAAATCCGGCGTTGTAGCTTCATCCTTTAAAGCGATTCATAGGTTCGCCTTGAATTCGTTCTTGATTGAGCGCAGATTCTAAGATTGCTGACGCAGCCATCGAATCAATCTCATTTCTGGCAGTTTTTGAATTTAGTCCAGCTTCGCGAAGTGTACGATTTGCTGAAACGCTGGTGAGACGCTCATCAATTAAATAAATGGGAGCTTGGGAAATTTCACTTACTTGTTCCGCGAACTTGGTGACACTTAAACTTTTTTCGCTTGTTTTTCCCGACAGATGAATCGGGAAACCGATAGCTGTATAAAGCGGGTTGTATTCCTCATAAAGAGCACGAAGATCTTGAAGAAGATTTACCTCTGAATTGGAAATGAAATCTAGCGGTGTTGCCAAAATTCCTGAGAGATCGGTAACTGCTACACCGATTCGAACATCGCCGAAATCAAACGCAATTCTTCGTCCCGGCTTCATTTATTTACTTACGGTTTGGCCTATGGATTTACTCATTGCACTTAGGGCGCTTGCTATCTCGGAATGATTTGATCCCCCACCTTGTGCGAAATCATCTTTACCACCGCCACCGCCACCAAGAATCTCAGAACCCAACTTGACGAGTGCTCCTGCTTTGATACCTGACTTAACTGCGTTCGGGGACGCGGCCACAACCAAGGTTGATCGCTCGTCGCCTTTCGAAGCAAGTATGACAATTCCATCAGCGAGGCGATTGCGCAGATCTAACACGATGGTGCGCAGGTCATCTCCGGAGATATTCGCTTCTAGTTCAGCGCTAAGAACTTCGAAACCAGAGATCTTTGTTGTCGATTTAAGAAGATTAGTAGCACTTGCAAGAATCTGAGCCGTTCTAAAAGTGGCTAATTCTTTCTCCACGCCCTTTAATTTTTCAACTAGGTCTGAAATTCGAGAAGGTAGCTCTTCAACCCGAGCGCCCTTGATTATCTGGGTTAAGGAATTAAGCAATAGATGTTCGCGGGCAAGGAAACCGTATGCATCTCTTCCGACCAGAGCTTCAACTCGTCTAACACCAGCACCTATTGAGCTTTCAGAAAGTAATTTCACCAGACCTAATTCACCAGAGGATTTCACGTGTGTGCCACCACAAAGTTCGTGTGCCCAATCTCCAACGCTTACTACTCGAACTTGATCGCCATATTTCTCGCCGAATAACGCCATAGCACCCATGGCTTTAGCTTCTGGTTGCGTCATTACTTTTGCAGTGACGCTTAAATTATCTAGCAATAAATTATTTACTCTTCCCTCAACTTCTTCAAGAACACTAGCTGGAACCGCACCAGTTGCCGGAAAATCAAACCGGAAGCGGCCAGGAGAATTTTCGGATCCAGCTTGAGTTGCAGTTTCGCCAAGAATTTCACGGAAGGCTTTATGAACCATGTGCGTTGCAGTATGTGCTCGGGAAATAGCTAGACGGCGTTCCATATCTATCGCTGCAAGTGCGCCACTCTTAACTTCGACTGAGCCAGAAATAACTTGACCGCGGTGAACAAAAAGACCAGGAACTGGAGTTTGAACATCGTCAATTTCAACAACTGCACCATTTGATAGCGTAATTAATCCACCATCTGGAAGTTGGCCGCCACCCTCGGCATAAAATGGTGTTCTATCTAAAATAATTTCTACATCACTATTTTGCCCGACTTCGCTTACCGATTTACCATCAACCATAATTCCCGAAACTGTTGCTTCACTCGACATATCAACATAGCCCGTAAATTTTGTTGCTCCGGTTGCATCGAGAATCTTCCGATACTCGCTAACATCGGTGTGACCAGTTTTCTTTGCTCTAGCATCAGCTTTCGCGCGATCCTTCTGTTCCTTCATTAACCTTCTAAAACCTTCACCGTCAACTGTTAAGCCAGCCTCTGCTGCCATTTCCAAAGTTAAATCAAAGGGAAAACCGTAGGTGTCATGCAACTTGAAAACAGTATCTCCATCTAATTTATCTGAATTGATTTGCTTGACCTTGCTAGCAGCGACATCAAATATCTGGGTTCCGCTCTTCAAGGTGGAAAGAAACGTCTCTTCTTCATTTACCGTGACAGAAGTAATGCGTTCTTGATTCTCAATCAATTCTGGATACTGCGGCCCCATTGCTCCAATGGAAGCTGCAACTAGTTCACGTGAAGTTGGATCAGATGCACCGAGAATTCGCATATTTCGAATAGTTCTACGCATCATGCGACGAAGCACATAACCGCGACCCTCGTTGCCTGGCAAGACGCCGTCTCCGATAAGCATCATCGTTGTTCGTGCGTGATCAGCAACCACGCGCAGCGCAACATCGCTCTTCTCATTTTTGCCGTATTTAACACCGGTTAATTCACAAGCCACATTCAAAATCTGCATAGTGGTATCGATTTCATAAATGTTTTCAACGCCTTGTAGCAGCGCGGCTGTTCGTTCCAAACCAAGCCCGGTATCAATACTCTTTGCGGGCAATTCTCCCAAGATTGGGAAGTCATCTTTTCCAGAGCCAGCTCCACGGCTGTTCTGCATGAAGACTAAATTCCAAACTTCTAAATAACGATCTTCATCTGCAATTGGTCCGCCCTCGCGACCGTATTCTGGACCGCGGTCATAATAAATTTCAGAGCAAGGACCACAAGGTCCAGGAACACCCATAGACCAGAAGTTATCTGCCATACCGCGACGTTGGATGCGTTCCTTTGGAACACCAATTTTCTTATGCCAAATATCGGCGGCCTCGTCATCATTTTGGAAAACAGTTACCCAAAGTTTTTCTTCTGGGAAACCATAACCACCATCTGAAACTGGCTTAGTCAGTAATTCCCAAGCAAGAGCAATCGCACCCTCTTTGAAGTAATCTCCGAATGAAAAGTTTCCGCACATTTGGAAGAATGAGGCATGCCGTGTGGTCTTTCCAACTTCATCAATATCTAAAGTTCTTACACATTTTTGAACCGAAGTTGCCCGCGTATATGGTGGCGTAATCTCACCAAGAAAAAATGGCTTAAATGGAACCATGCCTGCATTTACCAGAAGTAAATTTGGATCATCGGCAATCAATGATGCCGAAGGAACGACTGTATGTTTTAAACCTTGACTGTTCCCAGATTCGAAGAAGTTTAGCCAACGCGATCTAATCTCTGCGGAATTCACGCTCCTACTCGAACCCCTCATCGGACTTCGCGCGTTTTTTCTTCTTATCTTTAGCGTCAGAACTCTTCTTTGCCTTTGTCACAGCTAAGAGGGCACTTGCGGCTCCCATGGCTAATTTATTTTTATCCAAAAAGTTCTCGGTTGAATCCGAAATTTTAGTGCTTAAATCCTCAACTTTTTTTGTTACCTTGTTGATGCTATGTAGCGGTCCGTTAATCAATTCAACTGTCGTAGTGACTTCGTCCAATAACGGGGTTACCTCGTTGGTTAAATCAGTTATCGCAGCAGCCGCTTGATCGACTAAACGTCCGACTCTTACCACGGCATAACTTACGGCCAGAGCGATTACCAATAACGAAACCGCTGCAATTATCGTTGCAATTCCACCTGGACCCATAGTTGAAGCCTACCCGATAGGCCTCTTAAGAAGCTTCAAATACTGGAATCGGTAGATCAGGGCTTTCGTGCTTTTTGTGTGCGACCACTGCCGCCAAGTGATAATTCCAAATCGCATCCAAGTTAGCTTGAATTGAATAAGGGCGGCCATCAACTAGTGGCCCTTTTTCGCCATTCATAACCGCAGTCACATCATCACCCGAAATTGTTTTGTGACTTTCAAGGGCATGTGCCAGAGCCAGAATCTTGAATTTATTCTCTCGCAAAATATCTTCAGCTCGCGTTAACAGCGTAGAGAGATTGTTTTCAATTCGATCTCCTAGCGCCATCCGCAAATCTTTCGTTCCATCATCTTTGCCACGATTCCCACCTGGAGCGCCTACTTCGTAACGACGATTTGAAGCATGTGATGAAATCGTAGAGCCCATTCCCCAATGACCTTCCATAAAACTTGCAATCGTTGTTGCACTCTCTAAATCTCCAGAAACTCCCGAAGAGTTATCGCCATCGAAGAACATTCGTTCACCGGCAAGCGAGGCAACCGAAACCAAGATATCGGCTTCGTACTCTGTGCGCCATCTTGTGAATTGATCGTCCGGCGGAATGCTTGCAACCATTCCTAAATAATCTGAACCCTTTTCGATGGTTGCCAAGTCAATCGCCATATGTTGGCGAACTAGGTGCGCCATGACGCCATGACAAGCTTCATGGACAGCAACCGCATGGCGTTCGCGCTCGATGTATTCAACATCTTCGGCCGGTCCAAGATCCTTTAGTTGCTTAGCTTTAATTACATCGCTCCAAGTAATTGAAGTTCGCTCATTTCGGATTGCCATAATTAGCGCTTCATTGATCGTATCTTTGATTATTGCGCCAGTTGCATATGGTGTAATTGTGGCTAATTTATCCACTTCCTCAGCGGTCAACGAGTGTGAAACTTTTTCAAGATAACCTTCATAAGTTCGGACTCGACCAGCTTTACTTGGATAGCCAACTCGATACATTCGATCTATTCGCCCAGGACGAAGTAAAGCTTCATCAAGTGCTTCTGGCATATTTGTTGCCATAACGACCAAGATTCGATACTTCGGTGGGCTTTTTGGTCGCATACCAAGTGCGCGTCTAACAACTCGATTAAGAAATCCTCTTGGCTTCTTTAAGCCAGAAAGTTCTGTCAAGAGAGCTTGCAATGTTCCCGTGCCTCCCCCACCAGCACCAGCTGCGCCACCCATCATGAACTTGTTATTGGAAATCGTTGAATTCAAGACAAGTGATTTACCTGGATCAGATAAGTAATTGCCACCATTGCATGGTGTTCCAAATACTGTTGCGTTTGCATCTACTGAGTGCATAGCTGGGCGACTAATTCCACGGTTACCAAGAGCATCAGCTTCGTCAAAGAAAACAACAACTCCACCATAACGCAGAGCAAGTTTCCGTAATTTTCTAAACAGGCCCTTAACCTTTAGAACGCCAATACCCATAAACATATTTGTGAAAGCACCTGGATCAACAAACACGAACGGTTTCCCGGTTTCACCAGCCATGGATTCAGCCATCAAAGTTTTTCCAGTTCCCGGTGGGCCCCATAACAAAATTCCACCCGGAACATAACCGCCATGTTTTTCTATTAGCTCTGGAGTTTCTAAGAAGAGAAGATTTTCGCGAATTCGATTGAGAACATGATCCTGGCCCCATACATCTGAAAATCTCGTGCGAATATCGTCAGGGAAATAAGTATCAACGCCACCACGACTTAGGAACCAGAAAATAGCTGCGAACTGAATTATCACGAAGACAACTGCGAACATCAATTGTCCGATCATCGGCAGAACTGACCAGAGCGCCTTGGGAGCTAAGAAGAGCGCCCTAACGGGAGTCTCGTTGTAAATTGCACCGAGAATTATCGAGAGCATCGCAACAAAGACCAGCCACTTAATTACTCTTCCAAGTCGGAAACGATTCCAATCACTTAATTTTCCTAAGAGTCGGTTAACGAAAGAGAAATATTTCAACCAGATTCCATGATACGGCGCCAATAATTCAGCGAGCAGGAAATGGATTTGTCTAACAATTTCAATCCCGACCAGAACAATTAGCCAGCGCTTCTCATCGAACGTCTTAGATAGAGCATCGCTAAAAGAGAGAAGTGGGTTATCTGCCATGCTCGACCAAGCAAGAACGAAAAATGTGAGTGCAAAGAGCATAAGAAATTTGGTTCTGTCATAAACAGAAAGATGGACCCGAGTTTTGCGATCGGTATCTCGCGGCCGGCTCTGGATTGTCATTTGTCGCCTCTCACTGTGAAGGAATCACCAATTGCTAACAGCTCATCGACATGTTTGTCGTAATACTTAGTTTTTGCGCGCACAAGCAAGATATAAACTCGAGAACGATCTTCTGACAGCAATACCGTCTGATCTACCGTTTCCGATACTCCCGAGTCATCCGCTAACGTGTAAATAGTACGAATCCCCCGAGCAGCTTTTTCGACCCGCTCATAATCATCGATCAGGACAAATTTTGGATTGGCGTTGTCTGGATCTTCCAGCCAGGTTGTTACAGGAGCTATCAAATTCCGCAGCGTATTGTTTGAGATCGAATTGCTCTCTTCGAAATTTAGATTTCTAACTCTTACGTAAACTACTGCGCCCTCCGGGGCTTGTAGATTTAAAACTTGAGGCGCGGCAACTTTTGGTGAGGTTGCATATGCTTCCTGCCAAATAACACTCGCCAATTTCTCTGCAGCGTTTTCCGCCGTTGACTTTGATTCAGCTTTATCTAAATCTGATTTAACAATTTTGTTCCAACCCTTGGGTATCGCAAGATATGTTCCACTTGCTTTATCCATTGCATAAATTTGCGACTGGGAACAACCAGTCAATCCAAATACCGAAATGGCCATAACAGCGCCAAGCGCTAACTGCCTAACAACTGAGCGCATCTTTTCACCCACTTCATTTATGGGCGAAAATCTACACCAGCTTCTTTGCGCTGTCCCCCCGTGATTGGAGTAGGGGCGCCAGTTAATGGGTCTCCTCCACTCGCAGTTTTAGGGAATGCAATTACTTCACGGATAGATTCCGCGCCGGCAAGTAATGCGCACAAGCGATCGAGACCAAGTGCAATTCCACCATGAGGAGGTGGCCCGTAATTGAAAGCTTCCAATAAAAAGCCAAATTTGCTTTCAGCTTCCTCTTTAGATAATCCAATCGTTTCAAAGACTCTTGCTTGCATCTTCCGATCGTGGATACGAATAGAACCGCCACCGATTTCATTTCCATTTAGAACAATGTCGTATGCGTAGGCAAGTGCGTTAGCAGGATCTTTATCGAAGCTCTCTGCGAACTCTGGCTTTGGCCCGGTAAATGGATGATGAACTGCAGTCCAACCACTATTTTCAACGCTGCTATCAATCTGCTCAAACATCGGCGCATCAACAATCCAGAGAAAATTCCAGGCTTTGTTATCTATCAAATCACAGCGCTTACCAATTTCAAGGCGCACTGCACCTAGAAGGTTAAGTGAAGATATCCGATCTCCAGCTGCGAAGAAGATTGCATCTCCGCTTTTTGCACCGACATGAGAAACAATTCCTGCTGCTTCTTTCTCCGAAAGATTCTTAGCGACGGGTCCGCCCAAAGTTCCATCAGCAGCAACCAAAATGTAAGCAAGACCTTTTGCGCCACGAGCCTTTGCCCAGTCCTGCCAAGCATCTAATTCACGACGTGGTGAATCTGCTCCGCCAGGCATAACAACGGCGCCAACATATGAAGACTGGAAAACTCTGAACGTTGTATCAGCAAAAAATTCGGTGCAGTCCGTTAATTCATTTGCGAATCGCAAGTCTGGTTTGTCTGATCCATATCTGCGCATTGCTTCCCAATAAGTCATGCGTGGGATTGGGAGTGGAATATCAAAATCGGCAACTTTCTTAAAAACTCGAGACAGGATCTGCTCAGCGACTTTCAGAACATCTTCTTGGTCAACAAATGACATCTCAATATCCAGTTGCGTAAATTCCGGTTGGCGATCAGCTCTAAAATCTTCATCTCTAAAACATCGTGCAATTTGGTAATAACGCTCCATACCCGCAACCATCAATAATTGCTTAAAGAGCTGTGGTGATTGTGGAAGGGCATACCAACTTCCTGGTTGCAATCGAACTGGCACTAAGAAATCTCGCGCACCCTCTGGTGTAGATCTTGTTAAGTAAGGTGTTTCAATTTCCAGGAAATCTTCATCATCCAAGACAGTGCGAATTACTGAGGTAACTTTCGAACGTAACCGCAAATTCTTAGATGGACCTTCGCGGCGCAGATCTAGATAGCGATACTTCAATCTAACTTCTTCGCTAATCGTGCTTAAGTCGCCACTATCCACTGGGAACGGAAGCGCTGCAGCTTCACTTAAAACTTCTAGAGTTTCACAAACAACTTCAATCTCACCCGTTGGAATATTTGCATTTTCATTTCCACTTGGACGAACTCGAACTGTTCCAGTTATCAGAACGCACCACTCGGCTCGGAGTGAACCAGCAAGGCTTTCATCATTGATGACAACTTGGGCTGCACCTGATGAATCCCGCAAATCAATAAATGCAACGCCACCATGATCCCGACGTCTTGCTACCCAGCCTGCGAGAGTTACCTTGGAACCGACATCACTCTTGCGCAATGATCCGGCGGTATGAGTTCTTAGCATCTTTAATAGGCTCCGTTGGGTCGAGTTAAATTTAGTTGGTACTAAATTCTGTAGTTAAGGTGGAGATTCTAACTTCTTTTGACTCGCCAGTTTTCATATCTTTCAACGCCAGATTTCCCGATTTGATTTCATCCGAACCGATAACAGCGCTGTATCTGGCCCCACTCTTATCAGCCGACTTCATTGCACCCTTTAACGCACGATCGCCGTAGGCCATGTCGCAAGAAACCCCACTGTCGCGGAGTTGATTGATGAGATTTGCGACAAATGATTTCTCACTTGCGCTGAGAGCGATAATGAAAATGTCTAAATCCGATTTGTTCTCAGAAGTATCAAAAAGACCTTCAGCCTCACATGCTAAAAGCACGCGATCAACACCAAGTCCAAAGCCAATACCTGATAAATCATTACCGCCAAGTTCTGCCATTAATCCGTCATAACGACCGCCGCCACCGATTCCTGATTGCGCACCAAGTTTGTCGCTTACAAATTCAAATGTAGTTCCGGTGTAATAATCGAGACCACGAACCATTCGTGGATTTATTGTGAATGCAATATTTGCGGCCGTAAGAAGTTCTTGAACTTTCGCAAAACTTTCAGCGCTTTCCGCAGATAAATAATCGAGCAGTAAAGGTGCATCCGTCATTGCCTCTTGAATCTCTGGGCGCTTGTCGTCAAATAAACGAAGCGGATTCAGGGCAGCTCTCGCCACGGTTCCTTCATCCAATTTAAGTTTAGATATATAGGCAACTAAATCTTTGCGATGACTGGCTCGACTCTTTGCATCCCCGAGCGAAGTTATCTCAAGGCGATATGACTTAAGACCTAACTTCTTAAAGGCGCGATCAGCGACAGCAATAACTTCAAAATCTATTTCTGGATCATTCAATCCAATGGCTTCAATTCCAACTTGATAAAATTGGCGATAACGCCCGGCTTGTGGTCGTTCGGCTCTAAAGAACGCTCCCGAATACCAAACTTTTATTGGCAAACTCAATTTATCCAAATTATTTTCGATAACGCTGCGCATGACACCCGCAGTTCCTTCTGGGCGAAGCGTTATGGATCTACCGCCGCGATCTTCAAAGGTATACATCTCTTTAGAAACAACATCGGTTGATTCACCAACACCGCGTTTAAATAATTCGGTATCTTCAAAAACCGGCAGCTCCATCAAGGAGTATCCAGCGGTTCTTGCAGATTGAATCAAAGTTTCACGAACTAATTCAAAATACTGAGATCTTGGCGGAAAGTATTCGCTCACGCCTTTAGGGGCTTGTAGTTTGCTCATCACTCCCCCCGTTCTGGTTTGGACTGTAAAAAATCACTTTGTAAATATGGATTGTTTAATCGTTCACGTCCAATTGTAGTTTGTGGACCATGTCCAGGAAGGACTATTAATTCATCATTCAAGGGCAAAATCTTAGAAATCAAAGAGTTGCGCATAGCCGATGGTGAACCTGTAGGTAAATCAGTGCGACCAATCGCTCCTGCAAAAAGCACATCTCCAGAAACTAGGAATTCCTCATTGATAGTGAAGAGCGCCGACCCTGCGGTGTGGCCGGGAGCATGTTGAACAACGATGTCGAACCCCGCTAATTGAAAACTTTCACCATCAACAACTTCTCGGACCACATCTGGTTCCTCAAATTTAGAGACCCCAAGTCCAGCCATAATTTTTCGACTTTCACCATCAGCAGCCAACGCACGAAAAGGATCAGTTAATAATTTTCGATCAATCGTGTGAATCAGAGTTGGAACGCCATATTCATTCCCAAATGGTCGAACCGAAAATGTATGATCTAAATGTCCGTGAGTTACCAAAGTGGCGACTGGCTTTAGATTATGCTTATTCAAAACCGCTTTAATGGCTGAAACCAAATTAGGACTATCGATACCGGGATCAACAATGAAGCACTCGGAGTTCTTCGTTGGGGCGAATATCCAACAATTTGTAGCGAAATATGGGGCGGCAATAACCTCGAGAATCAAAATTCACCCCTCCCTCACACGCTTGATAAGCCCACATTCAATCCAAATACCATAAGCGACTTTTGCCATTGCAATGGTTAAGGGTATCTTTAGCCCGCAAGTAGAACCAATCCAGCTATACATAACGAACGGTTTGCAACCCCGCGAACCTAACGCGCAACGAAAGCGAGTAATAAATTGACGGATATCAACCCAAGTGAAGTAGCCCAAGCCGTAACAACTGGCGATTCAAATCTCAGCGCTGCATCTGCGCTAATTGGGGATCCATCCAAATTCGGTCGAGTAGATCAAGATGGCACCGTTTACGTATTAACACCTTCAGGTGAAAAACCAGTTGGTTCATATCCTGGCAAGAGTCCAGAAGAAGCGCTCGCATATTTCGTTCGTAAGTTTGAAGCAGTTGCCTCAGAAGTTGCACTACTTGCAGCCCGCATCAAGAGCGGTGCAATGGTTCCATCAGATGCTGCAGAAGCTGTCGTTAAATTGCGCGATACCGTTGCAAATCTCAATGGCGTTGGCGATCTCGCAACCCTTGCCGCATCAGTGGACCAAATTCCAAATTTGATTGAAGATCACCGCGCTGCATATCAAGAGCGCAAGGATATTGAATCAGCAGTCCGCGAAGCTAAGCGCGCATCATCTCTAATTGTTAAAGAGAAGCTCGTTGCCGAAGCCGAATCGCTAGCTCTCTCTGAAAGCTGGAAGACAACGAGTGAACGTCTCAAAGTTCTACTTGATGAGTGGAAAGCCGCACCTCGTCTAGATAAGACCACAGATACCGAACTTTGGAAGCGTTTCTCATCATCACGCAACAAATTTGATAAGCGCCGTCGCACCCACTTTGCCGCACTCGAATCAGTGCAACATGAAGTCGCTGCAAAGAAGGAAGAAATTGTTAAGAAAGCCGAAGCACTAGCAACTTCGAAAGAATGGCTTCCAACCGCACATAAGTTCAAGGAACTAATGGATGCTTGGAAAGCATCTGGTCGCGGTAAAGCAAGTGTTGATGCAAAACTTTGGGGTCGATTTAAAGCCGCCCAAGATCAATTCTTTGCAGCTAAAAATTCTGATCTCGATAAGCGTCAACTAACAATGGCTGCAAATCTTGCAAAGCGTGAAGAGCTAATCGTGAAGTTCGAAGAGATACTTCCAATTACTGATTTGCAGAGTGCGAAGAAGAATTTCCGTGCACTAATGGAGCAATGGCAGAAGATTGGTATGACCGAGCGCAGTAAGCGTGCCGCACTTGATACTCGTCTTTCTCGCGTTGAGGATGAATTGCATACTCTTACCGAAGAGCAGAATCGTCGCACCGACCCAACAGCAATTGCCCGTGCAAATGATGTTGTCCAAGGTCTTATCGATGCAATTGCCGGATACGAAGCACAAGCTGCTAAAGCTGAAGCTGCGGGCAATACAGCGAAAGCTAAAACTGCTCGCGAAGCAGCCGAAGCTCGTAAGGTTTGGTTAGCTGAAGCGCAAAAGGGCTTGTCCGACTTTAAAGCCTAATTGTTAGTAACGCGATAAACATCGTAGACACCTTCAATTGATCTAACGCTTGCTAAAACTGCATCTAAGTGCGAGGCATCTGCCATTTCGAAAGTGAATCTTGAGATTGCTGTGCGATCTTTCGATGTGCTAACCGAGGCATTCAAAATATTTACATGTTGATCTGAAAGTGTTCTCGTTACATCAGACAACAGCCGTGCTCTATCTAAGGCCTCTACTTGGATGTTCACTAGGAATGCCGATTTCGCCGCGTTATTCCATTTAACGCCAACTATGCGATCTCCCTGATTCAACTTCAAATCTGTCACATTTATGCAGTCGATCCGGTGAATCGAAACTCCACTTCCTCTGGTTATAAAGCCAACAATTTCATCGCCCGGCACTGGTGTGCAGCACCTTGCCAATTTCACCAACACATCATCTGAACCTTCAACATCAACGCCTGAAGAATTTCGCCTGACATGCTCGAAGGAATGAACTGGGTTTACATGACTTTCTACTTCGGTATCTGGTTCATGCAGATCAGTATTTGCAACTAGTTTCTCAATTACAAATTGCGCACTGATATGTCCGTTGCCGACTGCGGCATACATGCTTTCGATATCTGGATAGTGCAAGTCATGGGAAAGCTCTAGAAATGCTTGTCCCGCGAAAATCTTTTGGAGTGGTAGACCAACTTTGCGCATCTGGCGCGCAATAGATTCTCGGCCCGCATCGATTGCTTCTTCCTTGCGTTCCTTGGAGAACCAGGCCTTAATCTTTGAACGCGCTCTAGGTGAAGAAACAAAACTAAGCCAATCTCTACTAGGGGCGGCATTTGGACTTTTGTTTGTGACAACTTCGACCACATCGCCGTTGGTAAGAATTGATTCAAGAGGGACCAATTTGCCATTCACTTTTGCGCCGACACATCTATCGCCAACTTGGGTATGCACCGCATATGCAAAGTCCACCGGTGTCGAACCTGAAGGAAGTGCAATCACACTCCCCTTTGGTGTAAATACAAATACCTCTGGAGTGCGAAGGTCGTAACGCAAAGTATCAAGGAAATCGCCAACATCTTCGGTCTCTTGTTGCCACTCGTGTAACTGCTTCAACCAAATCATTTCTGGCTTCTTTGTGGCGTCATCCCCCACTGTTGCTAATTTATATTTCCAGTGTGCGGCGATTCCATATTCTGCGCGCGCATGCATATCAAATGTTCTGATCTGTATTTCAACAGCCTTGCCGGTTGGGCCAATCACTGTTGTGTGAAGCGATTGATAAAGATTGAATTTAGGCATTGCGATGTAATCCTTGAAGCGGCCAGGAATCGGACTCCATCTCGCGTGGATTGCACCGAGAACTGCATAACAATCGCGGACACTTTCGACTAGAACACGAATACCCACAAGGTCGTAAATTTCATTAAAGTCTCGACCGCGAATAACCATTTTTTGATAGACGCTATAGAGATGCTTCTGTCGGCCCAAAACCTTTGCAGTTATGCCATCGGCATTTAAATCTTTCGCAACAAGTTCCAATACTTCTGTAGTCATGGCTTGACGGGCCGGATTACGTTCTTGGACCAATCGTTCAATCTCTTCATAGATCTTTGGCTCTAATGTCTTGAAGGATAAATCCTCTAGCTCCCACTTAATTGCGCTCATACCTAAGCGGTTCGCCAATGGCGCATAAATATCCAAAGTTTCACGGGCTTTGCGTTGCGCGGATTCAACTTCGACATATTGCCAAGTTCGTGCGTTGTGCAAGCGATCGGCCAGCTTGATAACAAGAACTCGGATATCGCGTGACATTGCGATAACCATTTTGCGCAGAGTTTCGGCTTCAGCAGTTGGTCCGTAATTCAACTTATCTAACTTAGTAACACCATCAACCAAGCTAGCAACTTCTTTACCGAAGTCTTTCTTAAGCGCCTCTAGCGAATACTTTGTATCTTCTACTGTGTCATGAAGTAGCGCAGCGATTATCGTCTCTAAATCCAGACCAATTTCTGCCAAGATTTCTGAGACTGCGAGTGGATGAGTTATATATGGCTGGCCTGATTTTCTTAGCTGGCCTTCGTGTGCATCAGCCGCAATATCGTAAGCCCGCTCAAGTTCGACAAGTGAGGTGCCAGGATGGTGCGAAAGCAGCGCCTTGGCTAAATCATCTAGAACCGGATTCATGGTTCTATCTTAACTAGTCAGCGCAAGTTAAGAACGAGCGAAAAGATTAACGACGCTTACGTTTAGGTTGATTGCGAGGACCGCGAGCCCAAGATGTCTTATCGACTGTTCCTGCATCAGTAAGTGTTGTTGAAGTCGCACCCTTTGCTTCGGCAGTAACAGCACCAGGTGCATGTTGCGCAACACGCTTAGCAAGTGCCCGCATTGCAGGTTCACGTTCACGTAGTTGAGCCAGCATTGGTGTTGCGATAAAGATAGATGAATAAGTTCCGGTCGCTAGGCCTACGAATAGCGCAAGTGATAGATCTTTCAGTGTTCCTGCGCCAAGTAATCCTGAGCCAACAAAGAGAATTGATGCAACGGGAAGCAAGGCAATGATTGAAGTGTTGAAAGACCGAACGAGGGTCTGGTTTACTGCCAAGTTAGCGGCAGCTGAATATGTAATCTTGCCGGTGCTGGTAATCGATTTAGTATTTTCACGCACTTTATCGAACACAACTACGGTGTCATAAAGCGAATAACCGAGAATAGTTAAGAAACCAATAACTGTTGCCGGCGTAACATCGAAGCCAACGAGAGCGTAAATTCCAACAGTGATAACTACGTCGTGGATCGTCGCAACAATCGCAGCGATAGCCATCTTTGGTTCAAATGTCATAGTCAAGAAGAGCATTACAACAATGATGAATCCAATCAATCCATAGAGCGCCTTCTTAGTAATTTCTTTACCCCAAGATGGCCCAATGATTTGAGTATCGATGTCATCAACATTTACACCAAAGGTCTTTGCAAGAGACTCTTTTACTGTGTTGAAGGACTCTAGAGCTCCGGTTTGAATGCGGATTCGATCGCTTCCAACTTTCTGGACCACGCTCTCTCCGCTTACTCCAGCGGCTGCAATGGCAGCACGGCCATCTTCAACAGTGGCTCCAGCTTTAGTGATTGAGAATTCAGAGCCACCTTTAAATTCAATACCAAGGTGCAGACCTTGAGTTCCTAAAACAATCGCAGATAGAACAATTACGATTCCAGAAATTCCATACCAACGGCGACGCTTGCCGATGAAATCAATTGAAGTTTCGCCGCGATATAGCCGGCCACCGATACCCGAAAGTGTGCTCATTCGATTAACCCTTCACGTCTTCTGATTGGACTGGCTTGGTTTTCATTCCCAAACTCTTCGGCGAAAATCCTGACAATTTGTGGCCACTCGCAAAGAAATTAGTTTTGGAAAGCAGCGAAACTAATGGATGCGTGAAAGCAAATACAACTATTAGATCGATCAGTGTTGTTAATCCGAGAGTAAATGCGAATCCACGAACGCCGCCAACTGCGAAGAAATAAAGAAGTGCCGCCGCGATTAACGAAACCATATCCGCAACGATGATTGTGTGACGTGCTTTGACCCAACCAGTTTCTGCGGCCGAGCGAATTGAACGACCTTCACGAACTTCATCTCGTAAACGTTCAAAATAGACTACGAAAGAGTCGGCCGTAATACCAATCGCAACAATCGCCCCTGCGATACCCGCCAACGTTAAGGTAAAACCGAGCCACTCTCCGAGAAGAAGGAATGAAACATAAGCAATAGCCGAAGCAACAAGAAGTGAGGCAATAGTTACTAGACCCAAAGCTTTGTAATACATCAATGAATAGAGGAATATGAGAAGGAATCCGAGAAGACCTGCAAGTAAACCTGCATGTAGTTGATCGGTTCCAAGTGTTGGAGAAACTTGTAGAACTTCACCTTGGTCGAAGGCAAGAGGCAATGCGCCGTATTTCAAAACATTTGCCAAGTTAGATGCTTCTTCTTGGCTAAAACTTCCAGTGATTTGTGCGCTTCCACCATTAATTGCTTCATTAATTCTAGGCGCCGATACAACGAGGCCATCTAGAACAATCGCAACTTGATTTTGTGGAGCAGCTAAACCAGTTACTGACGATGTAAGAGCACCAAATTTGGTAGCGCCTTCGCCGTTGAAATCTAGTGAAACATACCAACCAGCAGCGCCTTGTTGATCAATTGCTGCTGTTGCTTTGGAAACCATATTTCCTAAGACTTGAGCCGGAGCGAGAATATATTTTCCGGTTCCACCGCGATCGCAAGAGACTACTGCGACATCTGGCGATTCAGTAGATCCACCCTGCAAATTAACTCTATTTGTGCAATCTAACGCTGCAAACTTTGCACTTAGTTCGGGTGTAACGCCATTTGGAAGAGTCACCGTTTGTGTATCGCCGCTAATAGAAACCGCATTTGGGGCAGCTTCAACTAAAACCTGGCGGAAGCGAAGTTCTGCTGTCTGACCAACTAATTCAACTATTTTTTCTCCAGTTTCACCCGGAACTGAAATCACAATCTGGCGATTTGTTCCAGAACCTTGTGCAGCAACTTCACTCTCCGCAACTCCAAGTGAGTTAACACGCTGTCTAATAATTTCAACCGCTTGAGAAATCGCTTCTTGCGTAATTTTTGAATCTTCGGTCGCGCGTGGTGTAAGCGTGACGCTAGTTCCACCTCGCAGGTCTAAACCTAATTTTATTTTTGTTGCGCCTTGAATAAATGCAACTGCGCTAAAGGCAATGAGTGCGATACCGAGAATAGCCATTGACTTCGCAGGCTTGCCCGTACTCTTTACACTCTTGGAACTCGAACTCTGACTTTGGGAATTATTTATGGCGGACATGAGGCGCAAGTCTAGGCATCAGAGGCGGGTGTGTCGAAAAAATCCAGCTGTCCCGTTGAGCCAATCGGTGCTTTTAAGCCCAGATGTTCGAATCCCGCAGGTGTGGCAATGCGACCACGCGGGGTTCGTGAGATAAATCCCATCCGAACTAGAAATGGTTCAGCCAGAGATTCAATAGTTTCGGCTTCTTCACCAATCGCCATGGCCAGCGTTGAAATCCCTACCGGACCCCCATTGAATCGCTTTACCAAGGTTTCTAGAACGCCAAGATCAAGACGATCTAAACCAATTGCATCAACTTCATACATCTCAAGGGCTGCTTTTGCCTCTTTGATATCGACCTTGCCATTTGAATGCACCTGCGCGTAATCACGAACTCTGCGTAGCAAACGATTCGCTACTCGAGGTGTTCCTCTGGAACGTGAACCAAGTTCACGTATCGCTTCTTCGCTAATCTCTATTCCCATCAAAGCTGCACTTCGCTTAACAATTACTGAAAGTTCAGCATCTTCATAAAAATCAAGTTGTGCGGTAAATCCAAATCGATCTCGCAGTGGACTTGGAAGCAAACCAGCGCGAGTTGTTGCACCAACCAATGTGAAATGTGGAAGTTCTAATGGGATTGCAGTTGCTCCTGCACCTTTGCCAACAATTACATCTACTCGAAAATCTTCCATCGCTAGATAGAGAAGTTCTTCAGCTGGCCGTGACATCCGATGGATCTCATCCAAAAACAAAATCTCACCTTCCACCAGTGATGAAAGTATCGATGCTAAATCTCCTGCATGTTGAATTGCCGGCCCACTAGTAATCCGAATCGGTGCATTCATTTCTGAAGCAATGATCATCGCAAGAGTTGTCTTTCCTAAACCTGGTGGCCCTGAAAGTAAAACGTGATCTGCGGGCGAATTGCGATTTCTTGCGGCAGAAAGCAGAAGGTCTAATTGGTTTGCTACACGTTTTTGACCCACAAACTCTTGCAAAGTCTTTGGGCGAAGCGCTAACTCTTGGGTTCGCTCGAACTCATCTGAATTCGAATCAACAACTCTCTTCTCGTCGCTCATATTTAACCGCGACCTCGATTTTGTAGCGCTAACTTCAGAAGTTCGGAAATATCAGTTTCATCAATCTTTGCACCAAGGTCACTTGCAACTGAATCAATTGTCGCCTCAGCATCTCTCGCTGTGAAGCCAAGCCCGATTAAGGCACTTTGCAATTGAGTTCGCCAATGCGATTTAGCACTCTTACCTGAACCCTGGGTTCGAACTAAGTCACCCACTTTATCTTTCAACTCTAGAACAGTGCGTTGCGCACCTTTCTTTCCAAGTCCGGGAATTCGCTCTAGCGCAGCTGAATTCTCGCTCGCAATCGCACTTGCTAATTCTTCTGGTTCGTAAATTGAAAGTGCAGATTGCGCAACCTTTGGGCCAATACCACTAACAGTTTGCAATAAATCAAAGAAGTCACGCGAATTGGATCGATCAAAGCCAAATAGCGTTAGGGAATCTTCCCGAACCACGAGGGTTGTGAATATCTCTGCATGCGTTCCAACAACTAGAGACGCTGAAAACCTTGCTGGAAGTGATACTTGAATACCAACTCCCCCAACTTCGATTACTGCAGAATTTAGAGTCGTTGCTTTAACAACTCCCGATACTGAGGCAATCATTTCTTGGCCACCTTTGCTAATCGCGCTTTCTCTTTGGCAACAGCTAATTCAATACGTGCGTTACCAGAACCTCGCCAATGATGGCAGATTGCAAGGGCCAAAGCGTCGGTGCTATCCACGGGTTTTGGAATTTCTTTTAAAGAGAGCAGTTTTTGCACCATAAGTGCAACTTGTTTCTTATCCGCACGACCGGAACCAGTTACAGCAGCCTTAACTTCAGTTGGCGTATGCATTGCTACCGGAATTCCGGCACGGGCTGCAATAAGTAGCGCAACACCAGCGGCTTGCCCGGTCGACATCGCAGTTCGAATATTTAGCTGGGAGAAAACTCGTTCAACAGCAATCACATCGGGTTTGTATTCCTTAATCCAAACCAATAATTGCGTTTCAAGTTCTAGCAATCTATGAGCGAGTTCGATATCGGTAGAAGTTTGGATAACCCCAACTCCGACCATCACTAATTTTTGCGCTGCGCCATTCTCAACAATTCCGAGTCCGCATCTTGTTAACCCTGGATCGACCCCGAGAACGCGCATCTTAAAGAGTAGCCATTACCTCATCTGATACATCAAAGTTTCCAAAGACGTTCTGCACGTCATCTAGCTCTTCGATTGCATCAATAAGAGCAAAAACTTTCGCAGCACCTTCGGCATCAAGTGGAACCGAAACTGAAGGAAGGAACGAGGTATCCGCTGATTCGTAGTCGATTCCAGCGCCTTGCAGCGCGGTGCGAACTGCAACGAGATCACTTGGCTCACTCACTATCTCAAATGATTCACCAAGATCTGTTACATCTTCAGCACCAGCATCTAGAACGTGTTCCAAAATTTTATCTTCGGTAATCCCATTTGCTTTGGTGACAATTACTACGCCCTTGCGATTGAACATATAAGAAACTGAACCAGGGTCTGCCATTGAGCCACCGTTGCGAGTTACGGCAACGCGAACTTCGGAAGCCGCACGATTGCGATTATCAGATAAACATTCGATCATTAAAGCCACACCATTCGGACCGTAACCCTCATACATAATTGTTTGCCAATCAGCGCCACCGGATTCAAGACCAGCTCCGCGCTTAACCGCACGGTCAATATTGTCTGCCGGCATCGAATTCTTCTTAGCTTTTGCGATTGCATCAAATAACGTTGGGTTTCCAGTGATATCAGCGCCGCCATTTCGCGCAGCAACTTCGATTCCTTTAATCAGTTTCGCAAAATTCTTGGCACGCCTCGAATCAATGATGGCTTTCTTGTGCTTAGTAGTTGCCCACTTGGAATGGCCTGACACGGTGAAACCTCCTAGAAATCAATGGCTGTAGTTTATCTTGAATTATTTTTTGCAAACATCTTCTAGGAAATATCGATGCACTCGATTATCTCCGGTCAATTCTGGATGAAAAGCCGTAGCCAGCACGCTGCCCTGTCTAACGGCGACGGGATGCTGCACGCCTGAAATCTCGACGCTGGCGAGAATTTCTACCTGCGAGCCATGTGATTCCACCCAAGGCGCCCGGATGAATACTCCCCTGATTGGCGCACCAGAAATAGTTTTGAAATCTAAATCAACTTCAAAAGATTCCGTCTGCCGGCCAAATGCATTGCGACGAACTTCCATATCAATTCCACCGAAAGTATCTTGATCAGATGCTGGATCTAATATTGTTTTTGCAACCAGAATCATTCCGGCACATGAGCCATACGTTGGCATGCCTTCAGATATTCGTTTAGAGATTAAATCAAAAAGTCCAAATGCCTTTGCTAACTTGCTAATTGTTGTTGATTCGCCACCGGGAATAATCAGGGCATCGATTGCATTGATTTCGTCAGCGTTCTTAACTAATTTTCCAGTAACTCCACAATCGCCAAGTGCAGATAAATGTTCACGAAAATCGCCTTGGAGCGCTAGAACTCCAACGTTCACTTCTACCAGCCCCGTTCGGCCAATCGATGTGGAACAGGTATGTCAGCAACATTTATGCCAACCATTGCTTCACCTAAACCACGGGATGCATCTGCAACAACTTTTGGATCTGTATAGAAAGTAGTTGCTTTGACACAAGCGGCTGCGCGCTTGGCAGCGTCGCCAGATTTGAAAATTCCAGAACCAATAAACACACCATCGGCGCCAAGTTGCATCATCATCGCGGCATCCGCTGGTGTTGCAATTCCGCCAGCTGTAAAGAGAACGACAGGAAGTTTTCCGGTCTCAGCAACTTCTTTGACTAGTGCGTATGGAGCTTGCAATTCTTTAGCTGCAACATAAAGTTCATCTTCGCGCATTGATGATAGGCGTCGAATTTCGCCACCGATTTTACGCATATGTGTTGTTGCGTTTGAAACATCGCCAGTTCCTGCTTCACCCTTAGAGCGAATCATTGCTGCGCCTTCACTGATACGGCGGAGCGCTTCACCAAGATTCGTTGCACCGCAGACAAAGGGAATAGTGAAATTCCATTTATCAATATGGTGTTCGTAATCGGCAGGCGTTAAAACTTCTGATTCATCGATGTAATCAACGTTTAAAGTCTGCAAAATTTGTGCTTCAGCAAAGTGACCAATACGCACCTTCGCCATAACAGGAATTGAAACCGCAGCTTGAATTGCTTCAATCATGTCTGGATCAGACATTCTAGAAACTCCACCTTGAGCACGAATGTCTGCAGGAACACGCTCAAGCGCCATCACTGCAACTGCGCCAGTATCTTCGGCGATCTTCGCCTGTTCAACATTAACAACGTCCATAATCACGCCGCCCTTAAGCATCTCGGCCATGCCGCGTTTTACTCGTGCGCCACCGACTTGGGCATCATTTGCTTTAGACATTATTTACTCCTGTTGTCCTTAATCTTTTTAAAAATCTGCTGTATTGAAACTGAGTGGAGGACAGAGTCTACTTCGACTTCTGCGGGCTCGCACTCTCGGCTGGAGCTGGATATTCGAGTTTAGGCTCAGTATCCGTTAGGGCGATCCAGACTTGGCCATCAGCAAAATTAGCAACTGTTCCATCGGCCAGGGTCCAAATTGTTCCTACTTGCGCACTGGGGCGCTCCCATTTAATTGAGACAATTTTGCCATCACGAAGCAAGTAGCCAGTGCCACTTCCGACGGTATTGCTCATTGGAGTTACGCCACCGAATTTATCGCCATAAATCGAATCCGTAATGGCTACTTTTTGAATCACGAAGTTAGCTGATCCAAGTTGGCGGCCATTTGAATCTAGATTTGGTTTGCCGTTAAATGTAAGTAACCAACGCTTTTCACTCTTCGACCAAGTCATTCCATACTTTGCGGCTGGCCACTTAACCTCAGCAGACGCCAGATCCTTTGCTAGCTCGCTACCTTTTCCAAACTGCCAACCAATTGATTTAACCGTATCAATTTTCTTACCTTCATCTTCAATCGTCTTTTTCAAAAGCGCTTTAGCATCGACCATCATGTTGGTAGGTGCATACCTAGTTTTATCACTCTGATAAATCGAAGGTGGGTTGCGTTCCGCTGACATATTCTCCAGATTTGCTGCCGCAAGAACTGGTCGCATTTTGCTCTGAGCGCCACTGTATGCAAACCCAACCCGACCATATTGTTCGAGAATCTCAATGTCACTAATTCGGGCTGAACGAACTGGTCCAATTAGATCCGGAATCTTATCCGTGAAAATCGCAGCTAACCTGGTTAGACCACCTTCAACCTGC
>CANLTP010000008.1 GCA_947494085.1 Actinomycetota bacterium
TGTCGAGTTAGAAGTCGCACGAATGTCGAGAGTTATCTTGTCGCGAGACGGTGATTTAGATTCTGAACTCAGTCCCAATAATTCATTTAGTGGAACTTGGTAGAAATTAGCGAGATGGATTGCTTTTTTAATTGAGAGAGCTCGGTCGCATCGCTCATAAGATCCGATTACTACCGCTTTCCAGATTCCTCCCGACTTGGCTTCAACGTCTCGAAGCGTCATGCCTTTTCCTCTTCGAACTGACTTCATTGCCGCGGCAATCTCTTCTATTGAACGTTCGGGGATGTTTATCATTTGGCGAGAATAGACACGATGGGCGGTAAATGGATTTGCCTGTCCACAGGTGGTATCTTTTCCCCGCCCGAGAGGCAAGAAATTCCTTTAACGATCCGTCCAGAGAGGCGGCGAAGGAGAGAAAATGGCTACAGTCCTGGACGCCGGCGAAATTGGTCGGGCGCTAAAGCGCATCGCGCATGAAATTATCGAACACAACCATGGTTTAGAAAATGTCGTGTTACTTGGCATACCAACTCGTGGTGCATTCCTCGGAGAGCGAATCGCACAATTCCTTAAAGAGATTGCGGCGCCGGTTCCGGTGGGAACTTTAGATATAACTCTGCATCGAGATGATTTACGGATGCGACCACCGAGACCGTTGTTACCTACTCTGATTCCGAGCGGTGGCATCGAAGGTAAAGATATCGTTTTAGTTGATGATGTTCTCTACTCTGGCCGCACCATTCGGGCCGCGCTAGATGCAATAGGTGAAATTGGTAGGCCGGCAACTGTGCAGCTAGCAGTTCTCGTTGACCGCGGGCATCGCCAGCTCCCGATAAGGGCTGATTATGTTGGGAAGAATATTCCGACCGCGTCTAGTGAATCTGTGAAAGTTTCGCTCGAAGAAATTGATGGCAAAGACTGCGTCGAGATCATCGCGGGTGCCTAAATGAATAAACATTTACTCTCGATTAACGACCTGAGCGCTGATGAAGCGATGGAAATCCTCAATACAGCTAGCGAATTAGCAAAGATCTCTGACGGTCCAATGAAGAAACTTCCCACCTTGCGTGGACGAACTGTAGTGAATCTATTCTTTGAAGATTCAACTAGAACTCGTATCTCTTTCGAGAGCGCTGCAAAGCGGTTATCGGCAGATGTAATTAATTTTTCAGCTAAGGGTTCGAGCGTTAGTAAAGGCGAGTCCCTGAAAGACACTGCGCAAACCCTTCAAGCCATGGGCGCTGATGCCGTTGTGATCAGACATGGAGCATCTGGTGCTGCCCAAAGACTTGCGGATTCTGGATGGATAAGTGCATCAGTTATAAATGCCGGAGATGGAACGCATGAGCATCCAACTCAAGCCCTATTGGATGCATACACAATTAGAAGTAAGTTCCCGGAATTCAACAAAAGCTTTAAGGGTCTGCGAGTTGCAATCGTTGGAGACATTCTGCACTCGCGGGTAGCGCGAAGCAATGTTCTGCTTCTTACAAAGCTAGGGGCAACTGTAACTTTAGTGGCGCCACCAACTTTGATCCCAGTCGGAGTAATTGATTGGAATGTGAAAGTGAGTTATGACTTGGATAGCGTGCTCAAAGATATCGATGTTCTGATGATGCTTCGTGTGCAATCTGAGCGAATGGCTAATTCTTTCTTCCCATCAGAGCGAGAATATTCCCGGGGATATGGCTTAGACATCACACGCCTGAATTCATTAAGTGCAAATGCAATCGTCATGCATCCTGGTCCAATGAATCGCGGACTTGAAATTTCAGCAGAGAGCGCCGATTCCTATAAGTCTGTTGTGTTAGCTCAAGTTTCAAATGGTGTATTAGTTCGAATGGCAGTCTTGTATCAATTACTCGGAGGCGCAGCGCTTACCGGAGAGGTTAGTGTCTAAATGGAATTCACAATCACAAACGTTCGCTTGCTCGACGGCTCAGTTGTAGATGTCTCTGTAAACAATGGCGTCATATCTGAAATTGGAAATGGATTGAATAAGGGCAAGAAAGTTGATGTAGCTAAAAATCTTTTGATCCCGGGCCTAGTTGATTTACATACCCACCTTCGTGAACCGGGTCGTGAAGATTCTGAAACTGTTGCGACTGGAAGTATGGCTGCTGCAAAGGGCGGCTTTACTGCAATCTCTGCAATGGCAAACACTTTTCCGGTAGCCGATACAGCTGGAGTTGTTGAACAGGTTTATCGACTCGGACAAGAAGCGGGATTCTGTGATGTATTTCCGATTGGCGCAGTAACACAAGGACTTGCCGGTAAATCATTGGCAGAACTTGGAGCAATGGCGAATTCAAAGGCCAGAGTTCGAATCTTTAGCGATGATGGAAAATGTGTCTCTGATCCACTTCTTATGCGCCGAGCACTTGAATATGTAAAAACTTTCAGTGGAATTATCGCGCAGCATGCTCAAGAACCAGCGCTAACAGTTGATTCCCAAATGAATGAAGGCATCGTCTCATCAAAGTTGGGATTGGTCGGTTGGCCGGCAGTTGCAGAGGAAGCAATAATTGCTCGCGATATTCTTCTTGCAGAACATGTTGGAAGCCGACTTCACATCTGTCATCTAACAACTGCTGGTGGCGTGGATTTAGTTCGCTTTGCTAAATCTCGAGGAATTAATGTAACTGCAGAAGTAACACCGCATCATCTGCTTCTTACCGATGATTTAGTTTCAAATTACGATCCAGTCTTCAAAGTAAACCCACCTTTGCGCACCGAAAGAGATGTGCTAGCACTTCGAAATGGATTGGCCGATGGCACGATTGATATCGTCGGAACCGATCATGCGCCACATCCAACAGAAGATAAGGATTGCGAATGGCAGAGCGCTGCATTCGGAATGGTTGGACTTGAGACTGCGCTCTCAGTTGTTGTTAAGGCAATGATTGATACCAAGTTGATGAGTTGGGCCGATCTTGTTGATCGAATGTCAATCACCCCTGCGAAGATCGCGGGATACGCGAGCCATGGACAGGAAATAAAGGTTGGCAGTGCCGCAAATTTAACAATAATCGATACCAGCGCGAATTGGATTGTCGACCGCAATAGACTTGCATCCAAGAGCAAGAACACACCTTTCGAAGGAATGAAGTTACCGGCGCAGGTTGTTCATACTTTCCTAAATGGCAAGCATGTTCTAAAGGATGGCGTAATCGTGAATGGGGGAGCACTTGAGTAAAGCTTTCCTAGTTTTGGATGATGGAACAATTTTTGAAGGCGAAAGTTGGGCTTGCGAAGGTGAGACCTTTGGTGAAGCGGTTTTTTCAACTGGAATGACGGGCTACCAAGAGACACTCACGGATCCGTCTTATCACAAGCAGGTTGTTGTTATGACTGCCCCTCATATTGGCAATACTGGAATGAATACCACTGATGAGGAATCTAAAAAAATATGGGTGAGTGGTTTCGTGGTTAGAAATCCATCGCCAGTAGTAAGCAACTGGCGCGCAGAGCGAACCCTTGAAGACGATCTAATTAGTAATGGCGTTGTTGGAATTAGAGGTGTTGACACTCGAGCGATTACGAGGCACCTTCGGGATTTAGGTGCAATGCGAGTCGGAATTTTTTCAAATACCCAACTTACCCGTGAAGAAATGGTTATCAAGGTTCGCAAATCCCCTGCGATGGCCGGAGCCTTTCTCTCCGATGATGTTTCTACGGATGCTTCCTATGTTGTTCCCGCCATCGGTGAGAAGAAATTCACGGTAGTTGCACTTGATATGGGAATTAAAGGCGCAACACCAAGGTCTATGTCGCAACGTGGAATTGAAGTTCATGTGGTTCCATTGCGAAGCACCCTCGAAGAGATCTTGGCTCTGAAGCCAGATGGCGTCTTCTTGTCGAATGGTCCTGGTGATCCAGCAACAATGACCGAGATGATCTCGCTAGTGCGAGAGATTTTGAGCGCCCGAATTCCGCTCTTTGGAATCTGTTTCGGTCATCAAATCATGGGACGAGCTCTTGGATTCGATACTTATAAGTTGCCATTCGGCCATCGTGGAATTAATCAGCCAGTGAAGAACTTAATTTCAAGTCGAATTGAGATAACTGCTCACAACCATGGCTTCGCAGTTGCGGCACCAATAGAAGGAAACTTCAACACGATTTACGGTGCGGGTTTCGTAAGTCATATTTGTTTAAATGATGGAGTTGTTGAAGGTTTAGAGTTGCTGGAAACTCCGGCATTCAGCGTTCAGTATCACCCAGAAGCTGCAGCTGGACCACACGATGCAAGCTATCTCTTTGATAAATTTGTTACTTTAATGAAGGATGCGAAGGTCGCTAATGCCTAAAGATCTTTCAATCGAGAGCGTTCTCGTTATCGGCAGCGGGCCAATAGTTATTGGCCAGGCTTGTGAATTCGATTATTCGGGCACGCAGGCATGTCGGGTCCTTAGAAGTGAAGGCATTCGCGTAATTCTTATTAATTCAAATCCTGCAACTATAATGACTGATCCAGAGTTTGCTGATGCAACTTACATTGAACCGATTACGCCAGAGATAATCGAACAGATAATAATTAAAGAGAAGCCAACTGCAATCCTTGCAACTCTTGGTGGGCAGACGGCGTTAAATGCTGCGATGCAACTTTATGAACGCGGCTCGTTAGAAAAACTGGGCGTAAAGTTAATCGGTGCAGATATTCCGGCAATCAAGCGCGGCGAAGATCGGGAAACTTTTAAGGAGATCGTTGAGAAAATTGGTGGCTCCTCAGCTAAGTCCGTTATTTGTCACACCATGGCAGAGTGTTTGGCAGGAGCAGAGGTTCTAAAGTATCCAGTTGTAGTTCGTCCATCATTTACGATGGGTGGACTTGGTTCCGGAATCGCCTACAACAAGAGCGATTTAGAGCTTATTGCCGGAGCTGGCCTACGTCATAGCCCAACCACTGAAGTATTGCTTGAAGAGTCAATTATCGGTTGGAAAGAATTCGAATTAGAAGTAATGCGCGATCACAAAGACAATGTTGTAATTGTTTGCAGTATTGAAAATATCGATCCGATGGGTGTTCACACTGGGGATTCGATAACAGTCGCTCCAGCTTTAACTTTGACGGATGTTGAATATCAACAGCTACGCAATTTATCGATAGATATCATTCGTGAAGTTGGCGTTGCGACTGGTGGATGTAATATTCAATTCGCTATCAATCCTGATGATGGTCGAATTATTGTTATCGAGATGAATCCGCGGGTATCGAGATCATCCGCACTGGCTTCTAAGGCAACTGGTTTCCCGATTGCGAAGATTGCAACTAAATTAGCTATTGGATACACCCTTGATGAGATCCAGAACGATATTACGAAATCTACTCCTGCATCTTTCGAACCAACCCTTGATTACATCGTCGTAAAGGTTCCAAGATTTGCTTTTGAGAAGTTTCCTGAAGCCGATACCAGACTTACAACAACGATGAAGAGTGTTGGCGAAGCAATGGCTATTGGTCGTTCATTTCCAGAGGCACTGCAGAAAGCCCTTCGATCAGTTGAGAAAAAAGGCACAAGCTTTCATTGGAACACCAGGGGCGTCACAAAAGATTATTTGTTGGCAGCGATGGCGATTCCAACTGAACATCGTCTACAGCAAATTCAGTTAGCACTCTATTTAGAGGCAACTATTGAAGACGTTTATGCCGCAACCAAAGTTGATCGTTGGTTTCTATCGCAAATCACTGAGATAAACGCCATCGCAAAACAAATTGCAGCGAGTAAAGGACTATCGGAAGAACTCTTTAGGCTTGCGAAAGGCAATGGTTTCTCAGATTCCCAAATTGCTGATTTGACTGGTCAATCGCTCGCAGAAGTCACCGCTTCACGGATTCGAATTGGCCTGCGTCCGGTTTATAAGACTGTTGATACCTGCGCCGCCGAGTTTGAAGCACACACCCCATACCACTATTCAAGTTATGACTTAGAGACTGAAGTAATCCCACGAACAAAACCGGCAGTGATCATTCTTGGAAGTGGTCCGAATCGAATTGGTCAAGGAGTGGAATTTGATTATTCATGTGTCCATGCTGCCTTCGCCCTGAAAGAAGCTGGCTTCGAAACAATTATGATTAATTGTAATCCTGAGACAGTTTCAACTGATTACGACACTTCGGATCGACTTTATTTCGAGCCGCTCACTTTGGAAGATGTATTAGAAGTTATTTATGCGGAGGAACAAGCAGGTCCAGTTGTAGGGGTTATTGCGCAACTTGGTGGTCAAACACCACTTGGGCTTGCCCGCGGATTGCAGAATGCGGGAGTTAAAATCCTTGGCACATCTCCTGACGCAATTGATTTGGCTGAAGACCGCGGTCAGTTCGGTGAACTACTTCGAGTAAATGCACTGGATGCACCAACGTTTGGTATGGCAAACACTTTTGAAGAGGCGCTAAAAATTGCACATGAGATCACATACCCTGTTCTAGTCCGTCCATCTTTCGTTCTCGGGGGACGTGGAATGGAGATTGTTTACGATGATGAGTCCCTTGCAGATTTCATTAGAAAAGCGACTGAAATTACCCCTAACCATCCAGTTCTAATTGATAAATTCTTGGATGATGCAGTTGAAATAGATGTCGATGCGCTATTTGATGGCGAAGAACTTTACCTGGCTGGCGTAATGGAACACATTGAAGAAGCGGGAGTGCATTCAGGTGACTCGGCTTGTGTGCTTCCGAGTTTCTCGATCGGTTCCACATTGCAGGATGAAATTCGCTTCGCAACGCAGAAGCTGGCTCGGGGTATCGGAGTTCGCGGTTTAATCAACATTCAATTCGCCGTAGTAGCAAACGCAACGGTTGCCAAAAAACTTTACGTTCTTGAAGCGAATCCAAGAGCATCGCGAACAGTTCCATTCGTTAGCAAAGCAACTGGAAATCCGTTAGCCAAATGTGCAGCACTGATTTCAACCGGCGTAAACATCGCAGAACTTCGAGCCCAAGGCTTCTTACCAAAGTCAGGTGATGGGGTTCCAAAGGGAATCTCGGTCAAAGAAGCAGTCCTTCCGTGGAATAGATTCCGTAGAAATGACGGCACCGGTGTTGATTCGATTTTAGGACCAGAGATGAGATCTACTGGCGAAGTTATGGGAATTGCAAAAACATTTGGCGAGGCTTATTCAAAGAGCCAGACCGCTTCCTTCGGTGCTCTTCCTTCAACGGGATCAGTATTCCTTTCATTATCCGAGCGCGACAAGCAAGCCTCGCTCTATCCAGCAAAAACCTTGAATGAATTAGGTTTTAAACTTTTCACAACTCAAGGAACGCATGACTTCTTAAAAGCGAACGGGGTCGCATCCGAACTAGTTCGTAAGCATTCCCAAGGCAGAGGGCCGGCTGGAGAATTTACTGCAGTAGATTTAATTACCGAGGGCGTAGTTGGACTTGTTATCAATACACCTTTGGGTAGAGGAACGCGGATGGACGGTTGGATGATTCGCACTGCGGCAATTCAACGTGGGGTTCCTTGCATAACAACTATCGCTGGATTTAAAGCTGCCGTTGCTGGAATCTCAGAGCTCCAAGGGAAGAGTTTCAGTATTAAATCAATCCAGGATTGGTTGGCTATTGTCGAATGATGGGCATCAACAGTAATGCAAAGCAGGTTATTGCCGAGATAGTTAGCAATAAAAAGGTTGGCGCATATCACCACATGGTTTTCGCAGTCGGCGAAGTTGCAAATGCAGCGAAGCCTGGAAATTTTGTTGCGATTTCTGTTGGGGGAGAGAGCAGTCAATTAGTTTTGCGAAGAGCCTTTGCTATTTACCGAACTTTTGATCGCGGAGTTTCTGGTGGGTTATTGGAAATTGTTGTCGCACCTCATGGCGCTGGAAGCACCTGGCTAGCAAATCAACAACCGGGAGTGAAGATCGATTTGATTGCGCCACTTGGAACTGCATTTGGAATTCCTACCGAACCAGTTCGTGCGTTATTGGTGGGTGGCGGTTATGGAAGTGCACCACTTTTCGGACTTTCTGACGTTCTAAAGAATCGTGGCTGCCGCGTTGATATGGTTATTGGTGCAAGCACTGCGATGAAAATTTACGCACCGCTAGATGGCAAACGGTCCGTGAGTAGCTTAACCATCACGACCGAAGATGGATCAACCGGAAAAACTGGAAAAGTGACTGATGTCTTGCGAGAGATTATTACTTCGAATGAAATTGACATTGTTTATTCATGCGGTCCAATGGGAATGTTAGAGGCAATAAATAACATCACAGAAGAATTTGATTTGGTGCACCAATGTTCCATCGAGGAGTCCATGGCGTGTGGAATCGGTGTCTGCATGACTTGTGTGCTTCCGATTAAGGGCGAAGATGGTCAAATTCGAATGCTACGTTCTTGTATTGATGGACCGGTGGTTGCTGGTGAAAGCGTAATTTGGAGCGCTAAACGCACTATCCCTAAGGGAACTTGGGGTGCACACTGATGTTCAATTTTCAAACCACTTTAGGACAAGCCGAATTTGAAAATCCGATTTTTACTGCAAGTGGTTGTGCCGGTTCCGGTAAAGAGTTAAGTCAATTCTTTGACCTGAATCAACTTGGAGCCGTTGTGACTAAATCGATTATGTTAAAAGCTAGGTCTGGTCGAGCAACGCCGCGGATGGCAGAAACACCAAGTGGGATGCTTAATTCAATCGGCTTACAAGGACCAGGTATCGATTTATTTCTTGAGAATGATGTTCCTTGGTTGCGCGATCAAGGCGCAACAATTGTTGTAAGCATTGCCGGAGAAAGCGTCGAAGACTATGCGGTGCTCGCTCGTAAACTCCGAGCGGTCTCAGGGATCTCAGCCCTAGAAGTAAATATCTCCTGTCCAAATGTTGAAAACCGAGGACAAGTGTTTGCTTGTCACCCAGCAACTGCACGTGCAGCAATAGAAGCGGTTCGACGAAACATCGGAGGCGAGCTTCCGATAATTGCGAAACTAACTCCAGATGTAACAAGCATTGTCGAAATTGCCGAAGAAGTTGTTGCAGCTGGCGCTGATGGTCTCGCACTTATCAATACGGTCTTGGGAATGGTTATTGATACCAACACGATGCGACCAAAACTGGCCGGTAAAACTGGCGGCCTATCAGGTCCCGCGATCCGACCGATTGCGGTGCGTGCGGTTTACCAAGTTCACGCCGCTATGCCGCACGTTAAAATTTTAGGTATGGGTGGGGTTTCTAGCGGACAAGATGCCTTTGAATTAATTCTTGCTGGCGCTTCGGCAGTATCAGTAGGAACTGCAACATTTGGTAACCCGATGGCTGCGATGAAGATTAAAGAAGAGTTAAGAACTGAATTGATATCTCATGGCTTTGATTCACTGCGTGAAGCGGTTGGGTACGCCCATCGAAGCGAAGGTGGTATTTAGTGATGACGTCTCCGATTATTTTGGCCTTGGATACCAAGGATTTAGATACCGCTAAGAGTTGGATCGAAGCAACGAATGGTTCTATAAATACCTACAAGTTTGGCCTTGAGTTTTATTTGAAGTTCGGCGCTGCAGGATTAAGAAAATTATCTGAAGCAGGCGATTTTGAAATTTTCCTAGATTTAAAGCTTCATGACATTCCAAACACAGTCTCCGCAGCCGTCTCTTCAGTAGCAGATTTAAACCCTAAATTTCTAACTATTCACGCCAGTGGCGGTGCTGCAATGATTAGTGCAGCTAGTTCAGCAGCACCAAAGATTTCTATTACTGCAGTCACAATCCTCACTTCACTCTCTGATTCTGACCTTTTAGAAATTGGATATAAGAACGACGCCAAAGCATCTGCTATAAATCTGGCGAAATTGGCTGTAGCAAATGGGGCCCGCTCGATTGTGTGCTCGCCATTTGAAGCAACAGAAATTCGCACTGCTGTAGGAGAAGGCGTTGAAATAATTACCCCTGGAGTGCGTCCAGCGGGGGCAGACCTCGGTGATCAAAAGCGAGTTATGACTCCAAAGGAAGCAATAACGGCCGGTGCGAATTTCATCGTTATTGGTAGACCGATTGCAGATTTGGCAAAAGTATCTCTAGATGAGATGCGAAACGGCGCGGCATCGATTTTGGATAGTCTGAACTAGAAAATGAATAAGCAACCGCCGAATTTAACTGCGGAAGTAAGAGCGGCTGCCGGGATTAAAGCTGTTGCCTCGAGACGCGAACGTGCTGCCGTTAAAGCACAACTAGCCTCGGGTTCGATTGGCATCTTCGATGTTATTAATGATGGACGTGAATCGATCCAGCGGATGCGTGTGCATGAAATGTTAGATGCCGCACCGGGCGTGGGTCCAAGGCGTGCCTTCACTCTGATGGCGAAAGCTGGTATCTCCGAAACACGTAGAATAGGCGGACTAGGTTCACATCAATTGCAAAAGTTAAGAAGTGAGATGATTTTGAATAAAGTGCCGATTAATCCCGGAACTCTCATTGTGATGTCTGGGCCTGGGGGAGTCGGAAAGAGCACAATCACTTCATATCTTCGTGATCATCCAGCGATTTGGATAAGTGTTTCGGTAACAACCCGCGAACCTCGAGAAAATGAAAAAGATGGACGCGATTATCATTTTGTAACGGAAGAAAAATTTGATCAATTAATCGCACAGGGCGCTCTACTTGAATGGGCAGAATTTGCTGGTGCGCGATATGGCACACCAAAGAGCGCAGTATCTGATGCACTAAATTTGGGTAAACATGTTCTGTTAGAAATCGAGATTGCTGGAGCGAGACAGATTAGAAGAGCTGATTCGAAAGCACTCTTGATTTTCATCTCACCGCCTTCTTGGCAGGAATTGGTTGATCGATTAACTTCTCGAGGGACTGACTCACCCGAGCGACGTGCCGCACGCTTAGCCTTAGCTGAGGAAGAGATGGCCTGTTCGAGCGAGTTCGATGAGGTCCTGGTAAACCATCGGGTCGAGGAAGTGGCTGCCGCACTGCTATCCTTGGCCTCTTCTAGGAGTAAAAGGCTCGATTAGGCCAATTACATCGGTTTCAGGAATTTGCAGAACTAATTTTATTTTGAGTTATTAAAGGAAGGCACGTTATGACAACAATGGATGGCATTACAAACCCACCAATCGATCAACTTTTGGATGCAGCCGGATCTAAGTACAGCCTGGTCCTTTATGCAGCAAAGCGTGCGCGCCAAATCAATGCATACTATTCCCAACTTGGCGAAGGCTTACTTGAATATGTAGGTCCACTTGTTGAAACTTATGTTCATGAAAAGCCACTTTCAATCGCGCTTCGCGAGATTAATGAAGGCCTTCTAACAATCGAAAATTTGGAGCCAGTCGCTCCTGAAGTTAGCGTTACCGAATAATTTTTATACAGTAACCGGCCAAATAAATGACACTCCTGGGTAGGGAACTAATTCTTGGTGTCGGTGGCGGAATTTCGGCTTACAAATCCGCAGACCTGTTGCGCAGATTGCAGGACATTGGTTTTGGCGTAACTGTAATTCCGACCAGGGCCAGCCTTAACTTTGTGGGTAGTGCGACTTGGGAAGCTCTCTCCGGGCGTAGCGTGAATGAAAATCTTTGGAATAACGTTCATGAAGTCCCGCACATTAAGAGCGCGAGGGAAGCAAATCTAATTGTCGTAGCGCCAGCTACCGCCGATTTGATTGCAAAGATATCAAATGGAATTGCTGACGACTTACTAACAAATGTAATCAGTGCGGCAACTAGTCCGCTAATTTTGGTTCCTGCGATGCATCCAGAAATGTGGTTGAGCGCAGCGAATCAGGCGAATGTTGCAACGCTTCGGGCTCGTGGTGTTCTGGTTATAGAACCAGATGAAGGACGTATGACGGGTGAAGATTTTGGAATTGGCCGATATCCTGAAGTTTCAAGAATTATTTTAGAGATTTCTAAGTTCGCGAACATTAATTCTGACCTATTAGGAAAGAAGATTCTGGTAACTGCAGGTGGAACTCGTGAAGCAATCGATCCTGTTCGATTTATTGCTAATCATTCAACTGGCAAACAAGGTTATGCAATCGCGAAGGCTGCGCGAAATAGAGGGGCAGAAGTCGTTCTTATTGCGGCGAATTCAAATCTGAATGACTTACCTGGTGTTGAAATTGTTCACGTTTCATCTGCCGAACAAATGCAACATGCATTATCAGCGAGATTTCCTGCCTGTGAAATACTTCTTATGGCCGCTGCCGTTGCAGATGCAAAACCAGCAAATGCATCCACTGTGAAGATTAAGAAAGCGAATTATCAAAGTATCGAGCTCGAAACCAATCCTGATCTCTTAGCAAACCTTTCTAAGACACGTAGCGAAAATCAAGTTCTGGTTGCCTTTGCTGCTGAAACATCAGCAATAGATAAGGCAACAATCGAGGCTGCAAAATCGAAGATGGTTAGCAAAGGTGCTGATCTTATTTATCTAAATGATGTTAGCAATGGTGCAATTTTCGGAGCTGATGAGACCGCAGGATTATTGATTGATAGCAATGGCGAAACGATTGAATTCAAGAACCAGTCCAAGGACACGCTAGCTGATCTGTTACTAGATCGAGCCCTAAATAAGTTAAGGTAACCCAATGACTAAACGACTATTTACATCAGAATCCGTAACCGAAGGCCACCCAGATAAGATGGCAGACCAAATATCAGATGCGATTTTGGATTCTTTACTTTCACAAGATACTAAAAGTCGAGTAGCGGTTGAAACGTTAATCACAACTGGTCAAGTGCATGTTGCTGGTGAGGTAACGACGAACGGCTACGCAGATGTTATGACAATTGTTCGCGACACTGTTTTAAATATTGGTTATGACTCTTCCGAAAAGGGTTTCGATGGAAATTCTTGCGGTGTCTCGCTCTCAATCGGACAACAATCCAGTGACATTGCACAAGGTGTAGATTCAGCGTTCGAGAAGCGCATTTCTTCTTCAGCAGATCCACTCGACCTACAAGGTGCTGGTGACCAAGGTTTGATGTTTGGTTATGCATGCGATGACACTCCAGAATTGATGCCACTGCCTATTTCGTTAGCTCACAAACTTGCGCTCCAACTTTCAGCAGTCCGTAAAGCCGGACAAGTTGATTACCTACGTCCAGATGGCAAAACTCAGGTAACAATCGAATATGACGGCGATAAAGCCGTAGCGCTAAATACCATAGTAATTTCTACCCAACATTCTCCATCTGTCGATCTCGAGAAAACTTTAGCTCCAGATTTGAAGAAATTAGTTATTGATCCAATGATTGCCGATCTAAAGATTGATACCTCAGATGTTCGAATTCTTATCAATCCAACTGGACGATTCGTTATCGGCGGACCAATGGGAGATGCTGGTTTAACTGGCCGCAAAATAATTGTTGATACTTACGGCGGAATGGCCCGACACGGTGGTGGCGCATTTTCAGGAAAAGATCCTTCTAAAGTTGATCGCAGCGCGGCTTATGCAATGCGTTGGATTGCCAAGAACGTTGTTGCAGCCGGTCTCGCCACACGCTGCGAAGTTCAAGTTGCTTATGCAATTGGTAAGGCACAACCAGTAGGTCTATTCATTGAAACATTTGGCACCGAGAAGGTTGCTCCAAACAAGATTGTTGATGCGGTTTCGGCTACCTTTGATCTGCGTCCAGCCGCAATCATTCGCGACCTCAACTTACTTCGTCCGATTTACTCTGCAACAGCGTCATATGGTCACTTCGGTCGCGAACTTCCTAACTTCACATGGGAGAAAACCGATCGCGCTGCTGCACTAAAAGAAGCAGCTTCCAGGTAAATGTAGGTGGCTGAAGTAAAGCCACTGCGTTTAAAAACGCAACGGGTAGCAAAAAAACCTGCTATTGCGCTAGAAAATCCAGTTGCCCAAATTTGCGTTGATACCGGTGTCTTTCACTTGCCCGATACCTACGACTATCTCGTTCCTGAAGATTTATCAGAATCCGTTGTTCCTGGGGTTTTCGTAAAAGTTCCTTTCAGCAGAACAGAGGTTATGGGTTACGTTCAATCCCGGGACGCATCCCAACTCGACCCAAAATCTCTCAAGTTAATCAATAAGTTAATTTCACCAATCCCGTTATTAACGGATGAATTAATCGAAATCATCGATCTTACTTGCGCACGTTATGCGTGTAAGCCGTGGGATGTTATTAGAAGTGCGATACCGGCGCGGGTTGCGGCAGCAGAGAAGAGCTACCTAGGGCTGCCGATTCCAAAAATCATTGGGAGCAAGCCGAAGCTAGATCACCGATACACAATTACCAAGAGCCACGAGGGTCTGACTAATACGATTAATGAGATTTTAGGAAACCTTGAAAAAGGTGAACAACTGTTGTTAATCGTCCCTGATGAACGAGATATCAATCAGTTGCTTACATTCAAACTAGATGTCGAGCCCGTGCTTCTAACATCGGATATCCCCAAATCTGAACGCTACGGAAATTATTTAAAGACCAGATTTTTACAATCACCTTTCATAATTGGCACACGTAGCGCAATCTTCACACCGCTAGCTAGTAATTCGACAATTATGATTCTCAATGACGGAGACGAATCTATGTATGAACGTAGATTTCCGAGCTGGAACGTTAGAGATGTCGCGATGCTTAGAAGTGGTGAATTCTCACTTCATTTCATCGGTGCAAGTCCAAGTTTAGAGATTATTCGTCTGGCAGAGCTGGGTTGGATTAAATCGAAGAATTCGAAGATTTCTCCACGGGGAAGAGCAATCGTTCATCTCGCGGACTCTGGAACTTCTGATATCGCATTGATGAAGACAGGCTTGAAGAAGGGCAATGTTTTAGTAGTGATGGCGGAAACGGGTTACATAAATGCGATTGCCTGCCAGAAATGTCGCAACCAAGCTAGATGTGAATGTGGCGGAAAAATTTATCTACCAAGTAAAAGTTCGCAACTTACCTGCGCCATCTGTGAGAAAAGCTCCAAGGAATTCGTTTGTGTATGGTGTGATGGTAAAACTATTCGCTCGATGGCTAAAGGCTCCTCCCGAATCGCAGATGAAATTGCTAAAGCAGTGCCAGGTTACAGAGTGCTGTTGAGTAAGGGCGGTTCGCGAATAGATGATATTTCTGATGCATCTGAGAACGTTCTTGTTTTAGCGAGTTATGGATGTGAGCCAGTTGGAGATTATTCGACGATAATTCTACGTTCACTGGAGAATCTGAGTAATCGCGTTGATTTGCGTAGCCTTGAGAATGTTAGAAGATTGATCTTCGAGAATCTCGGCCGTCTAAATAACGCTGAAGCTGGAGTTATGTATTTAGATCTTGCAAGTGACAATGTTTTGGCTCAAGGCCTAATAAAGAACGATGCATACGCTAATTCACTGACTGAACTAAATGAGCGAAAAGATTTAAAACTTCCACCGTTCTGCAGAATAGCGGTAGTGCAAGGGGATACTTCCGCAATAAGACAGCTTGCTCGTAATCTTGAGGGAAATGATTTATTCAGTGCTGTGGCCTTGCAAGAGAACTTCGAAGATCCTACGGGCAGCAAAGGTAAATCTAGATTAGTTCTGCGAAGTGAGATATCACGCTCTAGCGAATTTTCGGAGTTCTTTCGAGACCTAGCGCGATATCGTGGGATTAAAGGCTTGGCACCGTTCCAACTTCGCATGGACCCATTTTCAATTTAGGTAATTGTGTTGCATTTGGAATAGAATTGTCCGGTGTCAGTTCAAGAAATTAGATTATTTGGTGATCCCGTCCTTACAACACGAGCGAGTTTGGTCACCACTTTTGACAAAGAGTTGCGAAATTTAGTTAAAGATTTAACCGAAACCATGCTTGATGCTCCTGGTGCCGGACTTGCCGCTCCACAAATCGGAGTCTCATTGCAAGTATTTGTCTGGAATATTGAGGAGAGCGAAGGTCATTTGATTAACCCAACTCTAGATCTCTCCGTTGATTTGCAGGATGGCGAGGAGGGCTGCTTAAGTTTCCCGGGCCTAATCTATGAAACACCTCGAGCTTTTAGAGCGGTAGCAAAGGGTTTCAATATGCATGGAGATCCCGTAACAATTGAGGGAACTGAACTTTTGGCAAGAGTTTTACAGCACGAGACAGATCATTTAAATGGAATCGTTTTTATCGATCGTTTGCTGTTAGATGATCGTAAGTTAGCTATGGCTGATATCCGTAATTCTGAATGGTTCGGCGAATTAGCATCCAGCCAAGGCGCGCCTCAATTTAAAATTAGTCCACATTCAACAAATGGTCGGGCGTTATAGATGCAGTTATCGATTGCTTCTTCCTCACTTATCTCAATTCCAATTATCGAAGCGATATTGGCGAGTGAACATACGCTAGGTTCAATAATCACCAACCCAGATAAACCCACTGGTCGTGGCAAGAAAATAGATGCTAATGATTTAGCTAAATGGGCGGAACTAAAGGGCCTAGATGTTGCTAAACCCGCAGACACTTCTGAATTGAATCGCCATCTTCTTGCTTCACAACCGCAATTAATTATTACTTGTGCATACGGCAGGTTAATCCCAGTGGAACTGTTGCATGGTCCAAGATTCGGTTGGATCAATTTACATTTCTCGCTACTTCCTAAGTTGCGGGGAGCAGCACCAGTCCAATGGGCGATACTAAATGGTGAAACCGAAACTGGCTTCACAATCTTTAAATTAGATAAGGGAATGGATACCGGCCCGGTTTACATTACCAAAGAGGTGAACATTTCAGACGATGACACCACTCCTATTTTGTTGGATCGCCTTACAGAGTTGGCTATTCCTGATCTTCTAGATTTAGTTTCAAAAATTGGGAAGACCAGAGCCACGCCACAACCTTTGTCTGGGGCGACCCTGGCGCCAAAGATCTCAAAGGATATGGCAAGAATTATTTGGAAGAGTTCAATTGAAACTGTATTACGCCAAGATCGAGCACTCTCGGAGAACCCAGGAATCTGGACCATGTTTAACGACGAACGGATTTCACTTCACGGATTAAGTGAAGTTTTAGTTGCAAATAATCTAAAGGCCCCAGGTGATATCGAATTGGTAGGGGACCAACTATTAGTTAGAACCTCAGACAGTGTTCTGGAAGTAAAAGAGGTAACGCCGGCTGGTAAAAAGCGAATGAGTGGCGCTGATTTTGCTCGTGGTGCGCGGCTAGCTTCAGGTTCTAAATTTGAATAGTAAGGGCTTCGCTAAACCCAAACCGGGTGGCGCAAGATTATTAGCCTACGATTTAGTGAGCCAAGTAAATCGCAATGGCGCATATGCAAATCTTCGATTACCAGAGTTGCTTTCAGATTCCGATCTAGATCTCCGAGACCGCTCCTTTGTTACCGAGCTGGCTTACGGAACTTTACGCTTACAAGGCAAACATGATTATGCAATCTCGAAAAAAGCTGACCGTCCAATCAGCGAGTTGGATGAGAAAATTGTTGATCTCTTAAGACTTGGCATTCATCAGATTTTCGAAATGCGAGTGCCAATTCATGCTGCTGTTGGTGAGACAGTAGAAGTAGCAAGAGCTGTAGCAGGGGAGTCGAAGGCGAGTTATGTAAACGCTTTACTTCGTTCGATATCTACCGACCTAGAAATGTATGACGATTTAGCGAAAGATCCAAGTATTCCACCGATTGAAAAACTGTCGATTCTATTTTCGCATCCGACCTGGATTATCAACGCATATTTTGACCAACTAAAAGATTGGGAAGCGGTCGAAGAGTTGCTTCGAACCAATAACGTTCCGGTGGCTCCTCATGTTGTGGCTTGGCCTGGTAAGTCCAGTGTCTCTGAAATCTTGGAAGTCGGCGGCGAGAAATTACCGCTAGGAACGTATTCTGTATTATCAAACACGCTACCTAATGATTATCCGGCGATAAAAGATAAACGTGCAGGTATTCAAGATATGGGTTCGCAATTGGTGGCCGAGATTTTTTATGCAACCAAGAGTGAACATCCTTTGAAATGGTTGGATCTCTGTGCCGGCCCGGGCGGCAAGGCTGCGCTTCTACATAATTTATTACAAACGAATGATCCTAAAGATACTTTTCTGGCTAACGAGCCAACTGCCCATCGTGCAGATTTAGTTGCACGAGTTGTTCCTAGAGCGAAGATAGTTTCCTTTGATGGCAGAGATTGGGAGAGCTTCGGCGAAAAATTTGATCGGATCCTTATTGATGCCCCTTGTTCTGGTTTGGGTGCTTTGCGCCGCAGACCGGAAGCAAGATGGCGTAGATCGTTAAATGATTTGAAGGAATTATTGCCATTGCAACGCGAATTAATTGATTCAGCTTATGAGATGCTAAATCCTGGTGGAATTATCGGATTCGCAACTTGCTCACCCCTATTGGCGGAAACTAAAAGTCAGATCCTTGATGCAAAATATCGCCACAAAGGCCTAGAGATTTTAGATATCTCGAAATTCTCACCTGCAGGTAGCACAGGAGTTAATCTGGATGGCTCGCTTCAGCTTTGGACGCATCTGGATGGTTCGGACTCGATGTTTATGGCGTTGCTCCAAAAACCTTCGGAGTGATTGAAATAGGATTACCTAAGTTGGAAAGCAAAGGGGGCAGATTTTGATTCGCATCTGTCCAAGTATTTTGAATGCTGATCGCGATAATCTTTCAAATGAGATATCTCGGATATCTGAGCAGTCCGATCTTCTTCATTTAGATGTAATGGACAACATCTTCGTTCCAAACTTCACTTTCAACTTCGAACAGAGTCAGAAGATAATTGCGGAATGTCCAATTCCGGTAGATAGCCATTTGATGATTGCAGATCCCGATGAGACTGCACATTTATACGCAAGGGCTGGTTCCGATAGCGTAACTTTTCATTTCGAAGCTAGTTCTAATCCACTAAAAACTATCTCAAAGATAAGAGAAGAAGGAGGAAGAGTTGGGGTTGCTTTGAAGCCAGCCACTCCTTTCCATGAGATTTCTGAATTGATGGAGCATCTGGATATGGTTCTGATCATGACCGTAGAACCAGGTTTTGGTGGGCAGAGTTTTATGGTGGATATGATGGAGAAAGTAAAGGAAGCTAGAAAAGAGATTGATTCCCAATTTTTAGGAAAAATCTGGCTCCAAGTTGATGGTGGAGTTTCCCTCGAAACAATTTCACAGGCGGCGGAGTCTGGAGCCGACACATTCGTAGCAGGTAGTGCGGTTTTCAAGTCAGATAACCCTGGGGGAATGGTCGATTCATTGCGTTCTCTAGCGGTTAAATCGCAGACGCGATAGCGAAGAGTTAGGTTAAAATTTGGCTATGAAAAATTTTGAATCGTTGTGGAATGAGCTTAATGAGATAGCTATAACTAAGCCACAGGATTCAAAGACTGTTCGCGAACTCGATTCGGGAATCCATGCAATTGGCAAAAAGATTATTGAAGAAGCCGGTGAAGTTTGGATTGCGGCGGAGTATCAGAGCGATAGCGAGTTGGCTCTTGAGATTAGTCAGTTGCTTTATCATCTTCAGGTTCTGATGATTGCGCGCAATATTAAATTAGAAGATGTTTATAAGAATCTATAGTGAGGAAGAAAATTGACTTTAAAAATTGCGGTTCCGAATAAGGGTTCACTTTCGGAGAGCTCAGCTCTAATGTTGAAAGAAGCGGGTTATCGCCAGCGCAATGATCTTCGCGATTTAGTGTTCATCGATCCAGATAATTCAGTTGAGTTTTACTATCTTCGACCAAGAGATATTGCGGTTTATGTAGGCAGCGGGGAATTGGAGGCAGGAATTACTGGACGCGATCTTCTTCTTGATTCTGGCGCCGGGGCATCTGAAGTTCTACGATTAGATTTTGGCAAAAGCACATTTAGATTTGCTGCAACATCAGGCGCCAAAATGGAAATCTCAGATCTGCAAGGAAAACGAATTGCTACTGCTTATCCTGGATTACTCGAGAGTTTTCTTGAAAGAAAGAAGATTAAGGCCTCAATCGTCCGATTAGATGGCGCAGTTGAAAGTTCTATCCGCCTAGGTGTGGCCGATGTTATTGCAGATGTGGTTTCTACTGGAGGAACGCTGCGAGCTGCGGGGCTAACCATTTTTGGTGAAGCACTTCTAGAGAGTGAAGCAATTTTGATTACTCGAAATGGAACTCCGATTTCACCTGCAATTGAAACTTTGATTCGTCGGTTAAGTGGAGTCGTTATTGCAAGACAGTATGTTTTAGTTGATTACGACGTGAAGAGCGTTGATTTAGAACGAGCTTGTGCTCTGACCCCAGGAATTGAATCACCGACAATTTCACCACTACAAAAAAGTGATTGGAACGCAGTTCGTGCAATGGTGAAGAGATCTGACATCAATCGAATTATGGATGAACTTTGGGAAGTCGGCGCCCGTGGAATCTTAGTTACCGATATCCATGCCTGCCGACTTTAGCTCTTAGTTATTCCGTTCAGCATCTTCAATTTCGCTACGAGTTATTCCCATTAGATAGAGGACTGAATCTAAGTAAGGGGAATTGATTGAACTATTCGCCGCCGCTCTAACTGCAGGCTTTGCATTGAATGCAATGCCTAGACCAGCGATTTCCAACATACCAAGATCATTTGCACCGTCGCCGATTGCAATAGTTTGCGCCAAGCTAACGTTCTCAGCAGCAGCAAATTCTCGCAGTGCATCTGCTTTCGCACCCTTATCTATTATGGCGCCAAGAAGTTTCCCGGTTAATTTTCCATCTGCTATGTCCAATTTATTTGCCCGATAAAAATCAATCTTTAGCTCTTGCAGCAGTGGCTCAATTACGTCGAGGAATCCACCCGATACCACGCCAACTTTATGCCCAAGTGTGTGCAGTGTTCGAATTAAAGTTCTTGCACCAGGGGTTAAAGTAATACCGGCTTTGACCGATTGAAGTATCTCTAAATCAGCGCCCGCCAACAACTTAACTCGAGCAATTAGTGATGCTGCAAAATCCAGTTCACCACGCATTGCAGATTCAGTTATTGCCGATACTTTATCGCCGACTCCACATTTATCTGCGAGAAGATCAATAACCTCTTGTTGTATAAGCGTTGAATCCATGTCGAGGAGAACTATTCGTTTGGCTCTTCGTGCCAAACCACTCTGTTCTACCGCGATATCAATCCCATTACTTTGCGCGATTTCCGCCAGTTCGCGCTGAATAACCTTAAGATTTTCATCATTTAGATTGAGTGAAACTTCGAATTCGATTGCGGTTAATGGATAAGAGGCAGTTCTATGAATACGATCAATATTCCCGCCTTGTTCAGCAATCTTTCTCGCTAAGGCCCCGATACTGGCCGGCCTTAAGTCCTCTGAGAGAACAATGATGTGAAGATTTGAATTCTTAGTTTCACCTTTCACTTGATCTGAGAAATCAATTGCAAGATCTAAGTCGAGTTTGCCCGTAGTTTCAATTAAATCCGCTTCGATTGCTGAAGCGTGTGCTGGATCTAGGGCAATCAGAACCGTAAGTATCAATCGGCCTCGGATTACAACTTGCTCAATATCCAAAATCGTAATTGAGAATGGTTCGAGCGCTGCGAATAGCGCCTGTGTTACCCCTGGGGCATCCACTCCAGAAATAAGAATTAGGCCAGTATGTTCAGTATTGATTTGGCTCACTTGCCTAGATTAGCGGTTCGTAG
>CANLTP010000009.1 GCA_947494085.1 Actinomycetota bacterium
GTTGTAGTCGGATTTAAACTCGAAATGATTATGGAAGCACATCCAAGCGCTAGTTTTGTTTATAACGAAGTTTACGATCAAACAAATACTTCAAAGAGTTTGCTTAAAGCGCTACGTGCCAGTCAAGAATCTGGTGTTTTATGGTTAAACGGTGATGTTGTTTTTGATTCAAAAGTTCTTAAACGTGTTGCAGATCGAATTAAATCTGAAAAATCTTTTGTATGTGTAAATACATCAGCTACTGCGGAAGAAGAAGTTAAATACACGATTGATGATAAAGGCTTCATAAAGGAACTTTCAAAGACTGTTAAGAACGCACTTGGTGAGGCAGTTGGAATTAACTTTATTGCTGCCCATGAGAAAGCAGATGTAATTACGCAATTAGAGGCATGTGCAGAGCAAGATTACTTCGAGCGCGGACTTGAACTAGCAATCGAGAAGAACGGTATCCAAATGGAACCAGTAGATATCTCAGATTTATTTGCAGTAGAAGTTGATTTTCAAGCCGATTTAGATCGAGCCAACGAAGGACTCAAATAATTACTTTGCTAGTCTAGAAATTCCTTCTTTAATTGCAGATTCAACTTCAGATATTTTGCGATCTGAAATCTTGATTTCGTGAGTTATCTTCTGGATTTCAGCTAAATCAATCTTTGGGTTAATTGAAACTGGGTTTAATTCAATTACACCAGCTCCAAGTGCATAGTCTGAATATTTAATACCGTCACCATGAACGTAATCTTCGAAACCTTTGAACACTACTAATGCACAAGGAATTCCATAACTCTGACATGTAATCATCACATGCATTGCGCTTGTTACAACACTGTCGTATTCATGAAGCTTTTCGATAAAGGCAATGATGTCGTTTGGATGTGAAATTTGAACTGAAAGTTCGTCGAAATTTTCAGGTAACTTAACTGGTGCTTGGAGATGAGTATGGTGGCGAATCAGAGCGATTCGACCATTAGTTTTCCCACGTGTGAAAGGCAAAATTCTCGATAACACGACTGCTGGATCGCCAAAAACTTCAACCTTAGGTCCGCCGGATTGTAAAAGTAGCTCTGCGGTATGTGGGCCGCGAACTGAGATGTAATCAGCCTTTGGATTTAAAGCATGTTTGAAAGAACTAACTCCGGTTCCGACGACAACTGAATTACTCTTAATGAATCGACCAACGGAACCCAAGCTCACTAAGTGCTTCTTCGGCGCCTGAGTAGTAAGCCCTTGAAAAATGATTCTATTTTCGGTGTAGTGATTGAATATAAATGGTGTTAACCAATCGCCATAATTACCAGGGTATGGATTCTCCCACCAGGCGATAGTTATTTTTCTTGTACTTGGTTTAGCTGAATAGGCCAAATAGCTTGAAGCAACAGTAATAGCAGCCGTTTCATATCTATTAGGTAGGACTTTGCGTTTGAACAACTCGAGGGATTCGTTATATTTTTTAAGATCTCCAGCTTTTCCTGATTTAACTAGTTCGCCAATAGTTTGATTATTTAGATTGTTGTGGCTTTTCCCCGTTAAGAATCCAGTCACACCAGAAGCATCAACCAACAGTCGCAAGCGAGCTGATAATTGTTCAGGCAGTTTCTCTTCAACATACTTGGCAAATTCAAGTAATTCTCGCTTTGGATTGAAAAGTTTCTTTGCCTTGTTGCCTTTATGTTGTTCAACTTTATTCTTAAAATTCTCTACCTGGCCACTCGATCCAAATCTAAAGAAGACTTCATGGCTCTCAAGGCTTCCCGCACCTTTATCGACTGCGCAGTTAGAGGGAATCATTTGAAATGTCATATTTGATGAAGTTGCGCGCCATGCTTCTTCAAAGAAGAAATCATCCGTGGCTCGAACAGTTGCAACTTCTTCGAAATCTGCAGCTGCCTGAATCATTTTGCGCGCTTGTGGTGTGTTATTTATTCCCCAGAAGCATGGCTCCCAAAAGCGACCACGGTTTTCATAACCAATTTTTGTTGGATTACTAAATCCACGTTGAAATCCAATAATGTCAGCTGTCGAATTCAAAATAAAATCTGGGATGCTAAATAGTTCGCAGTCAACGTCAATCCAGAATACTTTCTTATCTGGATTCGCTGCACATACTTCAGCGATAAACCCGACTTTCTTCCGGCAAATTGCCGCCCAATCTTCGCCCTCTTTTTTAGTAATCTCGCGGAGATCTACCTCGATGCCAAGTTCTTCGAGATTCGCTCGAAGCCTTGAACCATGGCTCTTGTAATAATCATCGCTGGTAAAGAATGAACAAACTATCGCGTTCTTAATCTTGATTTCTGGCTTCGGTTTTGCAACTAATTTAGGAACAAATTGGCTTTCAAGAGCGGCAAGGACCTCTCCGCCTTGATAGTCCAGGTTGCTCATCAGGTTAAATTAACTCTAGATAATTAACTCTGATTTTTCTCTGAGAAAACTGGGAATTTACAGAAGGTGAATTTTAGACTTCGCTAAATCAGAATCCTTTAGATTTTCTTGCGAATATCTCGCTTAATCATCTTCCAAAGAACTCTGGCCACATATCTAGTTGGAAGCTTCTCGACGACCCGCAAATCCATGGCTACTAGCGCCTTAGCCGCTAAATCGACCGGAATCATTGTGATCTCTGGATTCTCGCCGATTGGAATCTGGGCGCTCTCAAAGGAATCTAAATCTCCGATGATCTTTATTCCTAGCCCTCTGATTTGTTCGACATTTTTCTTAGAAACGTTCTTGGCTATATCGACTGCCCATTGTGGAGTTAACAACCTGGCGGCTTCAGGTTCTGGCACGACCTTATTTGTTAAATACTTAATCGACCCATTTCTAATGAAAGTTTCATAATCATGCCAGCTTCGCTTCTTTGAAAACTTTTTATTTATTGTATTTAGCAAGGTAATTTCATCAAGAGTTAATGAGCGATTGCTGTCTTGATCTAACTGTGGCTCTAAAAATCCAGGTTTAAGTGCGAGCAAGTTATTGAACTCTTGATACATGAAATCTGGTTGCTTCTCATCTACAACAATCACAATCACATTCTCTTTCCCAAAATGCTTTATCCATTTTGCCAAGACATCTCCATGCATGTGTCTGACCCAGAACGAAGGTGTGATTGTTGAAACTCCAGGCTCATCTAGAATTGAATGTAGCCATTTTTCATAACTGCTCTTAATCCCAATTTTTAGATGCTGTTGATAGGCCGAAGGAATAATCTTCAGAAGAGGTCGTAATGTAAAATAAATCTTAACGTCAGAGCAACCGAGATCGTTCTTAAATTTTATGATCTGTTCCTCGGTTAATTCACATAAGAACTCTGAACTAATAAGAACTGTTGACTTAGCTTTTTTAACTTGCTTGATAAAACCACGCCATTTTTTATCTGTGGCCAGCACACCACCGCGATCTTCCCAACCCCAAGTTTTTTCCATGAGTGAATAGATGGCCTTATGGTGGGCTTTTCCACCTACCTGCGGATATGTGATCCCAACTTCGCTTAACTCCTTTGTTGCCGCAAAGAAACTCGATTGAATTGCCGTGGTTCCAGTTTTATGAAATCCGGCATGCACAATTATTTTCTTGGCCATAAGCAAAACCTTACTTGTTGGAATTAACTCAAAGCAGTAAGAACGCGGGATATTTCAGCAAAAATACTTGACCTTGGGTCAATTAATTCAAAGTGTCCAACATCTGCAACTTCGATAAAGTGCACACCTGCTCCTGATGCTTGCACTACATAATCTCTAGAGAATTCAACTGGAACTCGTTCATCTAGCGCTCCGTGAATGATTGTGGTCGGATTCGATGGGGCAGGTAACCGCATTGGGTCTAAATCAGAGCGGAGTGATGCTGGGCAACCAAGAAAATCCGATACTGCTCCCTCATCTAAATCTAATTCTTCGCTTCTTACTAAATCCGTTACCGGAGCCAGTGCAATCGTTCCGATTGTTTCAAAAGCACTAGATAACACGAGTGCTAGATGACCGCCCGCAGAGTGTCCAACAAAAATAATCTTAGGGAACTCTTCTATGACTAAAGAAATCGCAGCTTTTGTATCTGAAAGCATGGCATCTGGATTTCCAATAATTCTGCGATATTCAACTAGCGCAACTGGCCAACCTGAATCCGAAAGTTTCTTGGCTAAGGGAGCTAAATGCTTTCGATCATATTCTGGACGCCAATAACCGCCGTGAATTAAAACAATTGTTGGATTATTTAGATTGCTTGAATGATAGAAATCAATTACCTGATCTTCGAATTTTCCATAAGAGATTGATCTATCAGGTTTTACATAGGGTAATTCAAAGACTGAGCGGTCTTCTGTTTCCATTGCTCTAGATTGAATCCAGAACAGTAATTTTCTCGCCATTTACAAATTCGGCAGCAACCTTCTGCCAAGCTGCACTTGCTGCATTAACCATATGCGCATCCCAGAGAGCGCGGTTGGTCCAAACTTCCCAGACACAAACCTGATTAACATCCTGTGAATCATTGAAAATTTCTAAGGTTTCACAGCCTTCTTCAGTGCGAATATGTGCGCCATGAACTTTAATTTTTTCAAGAAATGCCTCGCGCATACCGGGCTTTATATCTATTGCAACAAAGAGATAAACCTTGCTCATTTCCTAACTTCTTCTTTTTAACTTAGGAATTCTAAACTCTTTGCCATTCGTGATTCCGCCTGAACGCCAAAGCAACATCACAACGAATGTAAGAGCGATAATTACCGCACGCGAACCCAGTGGAATATTTACTTGCAACCCAAATACTGGAATATCTTGTTCCATCATCAGCAGCACTTGACCAATCGCAGTGATGACGAATGTGCCAACTAACGCTCCCCAAATACTTGCACTTCCGCCAACAATAAGCATCGAAAGAGTTATGAAGGTGAATTCCAAATAATAATCCTGAACTTGGAATGTTCCTGCCACGTGGGAATACATGCCACCTGCTAGCCCAGCAATTGCACCAGAAATAGTGAAGGCAATCAAGCGCACTTTGAAGATACTGATTCCAAGCGCAGGTGCTGCCATTGCATCTTCGCGAGTTGCACGGAGAGTTCTTCCGATCCAAGAAATATTTAAAAAGTAAACTATTACTAATGTAAGCGCTGCAAGAAGCAGAAGAATCCAAGTATTTGTTATCCAAGGAACACCAGGAAGTGCTTGAGAACCCGGACCTATCTTCTTGTTGTTGAAAAATACATTGTATGCAACACCTAGTAACGCAAAGGTCGCGATTCCAGCCGCAAGTCCGTTTAGCCGCATAATAAGACTTCCGGTGATTGCAGCAATCAGTCCGCTGACAACAGCAGAGATAGCAAGTGAAACGTAGATATTTACCTGGGGAGATACAAGTGGCTCCCAAAGTTGGTTCATGGCTAAGGAATTCTCTTTAATATTTACAGGGGCGGTAAGAATTGCTGATGTGTAAGAACCAATTAGCGCAAATGCTCCATGACCAAAGGAGAGGACGCCTGAGTTTCCAACGAATACTTGAAGCGCAAGAACCATTACAAATAGACAGAGCGCGGATTGCGTAATTAATTGCAAACTTGTTGAAGCGCCACCCACAAAGTGAGTTAGAAGAATTAAGATAATTATCGGGCCGAGTAAGTTTTGAATCGAGAATTTTGAAACGCCACCGTGCTTCATTAGACACGCTCCAATTCAGTGCCCTTACTTAGGAGCCCACCAGGACGAACTAGCAAGATAACTAGAACCAGAATAAAGAGCCAGCTATATGCATAAACGCGGCCGTTTCCAAGCAAGGTATTCAATGCACTTAAAACTACGCCAACAATGAAGCCACCGAGTGCAGCTCCTCGCAAGGATGCGATGCCACCGATGACAATTCCCACAAGAGAAAGAATTGTGATGTTAAGTCCGTAGTACGGACTTATCTGTGGATTTTGAATTACTAAAATCAGCGCAACACATGCAGCGAGAACGCCACTGAGGCCGAAGGCAGCGCTGATCAATCGGTTTGATCTAACTCCAAGAAGTCGGGCAGTTTTAAAATCTGCTGATGCCGCACGCAGTTGTAAGCCAAGTGAAGTTCGTTCGATTAAATAACCCATTGCCAACAAAATTGTGATCGTTAGAACAATTGTAATAATGCTAGAGATAGTTATTGATAGCCCTGCAATTTTGAAATCACCACGAAGGAATGGGGCTACTACTGCTGACCGTGGAAGTGCGCCAAACATAAATTCGTAGGCACGTTGCAGAACCGTGGAAAGTCCAAAAGAGGCAATCAACATGATTGCGGGATTTACGCCGCGCAATCTGCGATAAACCGAAAATTCCATTAGAAGTGCAACAAATACTGTAACTAGAACGGTAAAAATTAAACTTAAAGCAAGCGGGAATTGTGCTGTTAACACCAAGGTATATGCCGCAATTGTTATCAATTCTGCGTGAGCGAAATTAACTAAACGCATAACACCGAAAACTAAACCAAGACCTAGGGCCGCTAATGAATAAAGACCGCCAAGACTAATTGCATCAAGAATTGATTGAACCATTTATTCACCAGCCCCAAAGTATGAACGTTGTAAAGATTCAGAGTTCGCAGCATCTGCTGGAGTTAGCGTTGACTGCACTTTGCCATCTCTTATGACAATAGTTTTCTCTGCAAACGAAGTTACTAGGTTGGCGCGCTGTTCCACGATAACAACTGCGGTTCCCATGCCAATAATTTCTTGCAATCTTTCAAATACATCTGTTATTACAGTAGGGGCTAAGCCCAAGCTTGGTTCGTCGAGCAATAAAACTTTAGGTTCTGAAATCAAAGCGCGAGCGATTGCTAATTGTTGCTGTTGTCCACCACTTAACATTCCCGCCTGGTGATTCTCGTGTGTTGAAAGAACTGGGAAAAGTTCACGCATTTTAAGAATCGCTTCACTCGCGCCTTTCTTATTGCGGCGCCCAGTTAAACCAAGAGCCAAATTCTCTTTCACACTAAGACCACTAAAAATTTGGCGACCTTCTGGAACTAGTGAAAGGCCTAGTCGCACAATATCTTCAGGTTTCTTTCCGCTAATATTTTTTCCGTCAAAGATTATTGATCCGGATTTCGGGGCAATCCCACCAGCAATTGCTAAAAGTAAAGTTGATTTTCCAACGCCATTTGGTCCAACAATACCAATTGATTTACCCGGTTCTAAAGTAAATGAGACATCTGTAATAACTTCAACTTTTCCATAACCAGCAACTAAGTTCGAAACTTCTAATAGCGCCATTAGTGAACTCCTGCATTTCCAAGATAAGCAGACTTAACGTCAGCGTTATTTAATGCATCTTGCGGGTTGCCATCGAAAATTAGGATTCCGGTTGCTAAAACAATTACTCGGCTGCAAGCTTGTGTCACTAATTTAACGTTGTGCTCCACAAGCAACATTCCACATCCAATATTTTTTCTAACAACTTCTAGTGCATGTAAAAGTCTTGGAGCCTCATCTTCATTAAGCCCAGCTGCTGGTTCATCCATAATCAAATACTTTGGGTGCGCTGCTACTGCGCGCGCCAATCCGACTAATCTGGCATTACCGTGAGAAATACTTCCAGCTGGATATGGCGAAAGTTTTTCAATTCCTAAAATTTCTAAAATAGATTCAGATCGTTCGCGTGCAACTTTTCCAGATTCGCCTAACCCGACTGCGCCTAAGGCAACATTCTCGGCAACTGTTAGATTTCCAAATAATCTTCCGGATTGAAAAGTTCTTGCAATTCCTGCGCGGGCTCGGGCACTTGGTTTTAAGCCATCAAGGGGCATACCTTCAACAACGACAGTGCCACCATCTTGTTTTTCGTAACCTGCCAAGATATTAATAAAAGTTGATTTGCCGGCACCGTTTGGGCCAAGTAGGCCAACAATTTCGCCCGGATTTATATTTAGAGAGACGTTATCTAAAACTTGAAGGGCGCCAAAAGACTTGCTTATCTCATTGGCATGAAATGATTTTTGATTCAAGTTTTTACTCCCCTCGGTTATGAACGCAGAATAACAATAAAAAGAGGGTGTGCGACGTGATGCCGCACACCCTCTTAACTTATTTTAGATATTGCTTATATTAGAAGGTTGGCTTCTTTGCAGCCGCGTACTTCACAAGCTTTGTCTTTCCATTGGTGGTCTTTAGGATCGCCATTGGACGAGACACGTTAACGTGAAGTGTTGGTGTAAATGAAGTTGCTCCTGCAGTTAGTTTTTCATTTTTGAACTTGTTCATTTCAGCGGCAAGCTTCTTGCCATCTGTTGAACCAGCACGCTTTGCAGCAAGTGCAAATGCTTCAACTGCAGCAGCTCCAGTAATTAGACCTGAAGTTCCAGCAGCTGCTCCGGTTACCTTCTTGAAATCAGCAAGAATGCTTCGGACCTTGGCATTTGTGTCATCGCCATGAACTGATGCATATGTAACGACATAGTGGTTAGAAAGGTTTGGAACTGCTCCAGCCCAGAAGTTTCCATCCATACCGAAACCTGAAATAACAGGTGTCTTAATTCCAGCAGCACGGATTGCACCTAGCGCTTCAGCTCCGCCACCTGGGTATGAACACAGTGCAATTACGCCAGCAGCATCTGTCTTAGCAGCAGCAACTTGTGCAGTTACTGGCTTATCAAGTGCTCCTGCTTGGGTTTGGTTGAATTCTTGCTTTGACTTAATAGTTCCACCAAGTTCTTTGAAACGCTTTTCAAATGCATCGCATTGGCTAGTTGTATATGCAATTGACATATCTTTGAAAAGAGTTGCGGTCTTTCCTAGTGATGCATATGCATATTCAGCCATGATTGCAGCTTCGCCAGGAACAGCTGACCCAAGTGAATAACCAAGTGTCAAACCGTTATCTGGACCCATTGCTGTTGATCCCACGCAAGGTGCGATAACAAGTACTCCAGCCTTTTCGCCAACTTGAGCAGACTTCAAGTTAATGTCTGCGTCACAAGTTACGAGAAGTAGCTTTGCGCCATCAGCAACGAATTGAGTTGCGATTTGTTGTCCCTTGTCAGGGTTTGTTCCGGTATCAACAAACTTCAATTCAACTTTACAGCCGTCGATGCCACCTGATTTATTTAAACGAGTTACAGCAATCTTTGCTGTCTCAAGTGCAGGTCCATCGAATGGTGCCATGAAGCCAGTCGCAGCCATTGCAGCTCCGATTAAAATTGGCTTTGCGCATGCTGCGTTAGCATGTGTTGAATTCATTGCTGAAACTCCAGTTGCGGCAAGTGCTGCTGCAGCAACGCTTACCAAAAACTTTTTAGAAATTTTCATGCATGTTCTCCTTAAGGGTTTAGCTTGATTGCTGGACGCCAGTCTCTACCGGCGGAGCAAACTAGTAGCCAAATCTTGCCCTATTTTTGACTACCGTCAAATGTCCGAGGCATAACAATCAGGTAACTTTTCCCTGAATTAAGCCTCTGAACCCCCTTAGGAGCGCTGCTTATGGGGCTTTTGGATAGTCGGTGTATCCAACCGGACCTCTTGAATAGAAGGTCTTGGAGTCTCCAGAATTTAGCTCTAGCCCCTGCGCCAATCGCTTTGGTAGATCTGGATTTGCAAGGGCTAATCTGCCAAAACTAAAGAGATCGGCTTGGTCAGTTTCAATAATTCGTTTTGCGGTTTCAACTTTTGTTTTATCCGCATAACCTGAATTAGCAATTATGGAACCTTTAAAAAGCTTACGAGCAAAGATTATTGAATCGAAACCTGGTTGAGCTGAAACGTGTAGAAAAGCTAGCCCTAAATTATTGATTGAATTAATCAAATAGGTATAGGTAGCTTCAGTTTCGGTTTCTGCCATGTCATTGAATGTGCCATTTGGAGAAATTCTAATTGCAGTTTTATCCGCACCAATTGCTTCAACAACAGCGCTAACAACTTCAATTACAAACTTGCAGCGATTCTCAACACTGCCACCATATTCATCGGTGCGGATATTTGAGTTCGGTGCTAAGAATTGATGCAACAAATAGCCATTTGCACCGTGCAATTCCACACCATCAAACCCTGCTGCAATCGCATTCTTTGCGGCGGTTACGAATTCCGTCTTCGTATTACTAAGGTCTTGAAGTGACATAGCTTTAGGTGTTTCGAAGGGATCCATACCAGTCCCCGTAAATAATTCTCCTGCCGGCTTTACAGCACTTGCAGAAATCGGATCTAATCCAGTTATCTTCGTATGTGAAATTCGCCCCGAATGCATCAATTGCATAAATATTCGGCCACCTGATTCATGCACAGCTTGCGTAACTTTCTTCCAGCCAGCAATTTGAGATTCGGTATAGATTCCAGGAATTCCTGGATAAGCCTTACCAACATGTGCCGGCGCAGTTCCTTCAGTAATTATCAAACCAAAAGATGCGCGTTGCTTGTAATACTCGACCAGTAAATCATTTGGATCGCCATTTTCATCAGCGCGATTTCGTGTCATCGGTGCCATGACCATCCGATTGGTTAATTCATTTCCGCCAACGCTTACTTTTTCAAAGAGTGTTTTCATGAGCTAATTATTGTCTAACTCGCAAGATTCTGCCTACCAAATTCAAAGGGCCCCAACATTTAGTCAGGGCCCTCTAAATCAATTAGAAACTACTTTGGAAGGCGAACACCCTTTTTCTCCAAACGTGGCAATACTTCTTGTGCGAAGTATGGAAGTTCTTTTGCATAGTCTAAGAATGCAATTGTCATTCCACCGAAACCAGCCTTTGCGAAGCCTTCGATTGCATCTGCAACTTCATCAGGTGTTCCGATAAGTGGGCAAGATCCATGTCCAGCAGCAAAACGGCCGCGGAACATTTCTAGCATTTCCTTACTAAATGACATCGAATGCAGACCTTGAAGTTCCATCAAGTTATCAACTGCATTCCAATCTGCATATTCATCGGCGTAGTAATGCAAGAATTCGTCAGCCTCTTTGCGAGTTGGCTTACATACAACGTGACCAAGAGTGAATACACCCATATCGCGCTTGTAATCATTCTTTGCTTGAGATTGAACTTGCTTAACTACTTCAGCGCCATCTTCTGGGCCACCTACAACAGTAAATGCGAAGTTCGCATTTCTTGCTGCAAATTCCCGGCCTTGTGGCGATGAACCAGCATTTAGAACTGGAAGGATTCCATCAATTGGCTTTGGCATTCCTTCGACATGTTGCAGCTTAAAGAACTTTCCATCATGATCGAACTTTCCTTCGGTTGTCCAGATCTTCTTAATGATCTCCCACCACTCTTGAGCGAGTGCGTAACGATCATTGTGATCCTTAGGAAGGTCCATTCCAAAGGTGTCATATTCTGGTTTGTTCCAACCAGCAACAATATTTATACCAGCGCGACCGCCACCGATGTGATCAACTGTTGCCATCTGCTTTGCAACAACTATTGGGTGGTTAAAAGCGGTATGAATTGTTGCGAAAATTGAGATTCGCTTTGTGTTTGCAAGAAGCCCTGCAGCCCAAGTGGTTGGATCTAATACGCCCTCATGAAAGTTTGTTTCGCCGCCATAGCCAATCCATCTAGCGATTGGAAGAAGGAAATCAATACCGGCGTCATCGGCAATTTTTGCAAGACGTAAATTATCTTCCCAAGATCCTGTCCATCTATCAGGGGCTTTCGTTACAGCAAGTCCAGAAGAGCAGTTTGGTGAAAAGAGTCCTAGTTTAAAACCCTTGCCATCTAGTAGTGCTTTTGCCATTTATATCCCTTTCATTAGGTTAGTTTTTTAATTCGCCAATATTTCGAAGTGAACTATGGAGGAAAAGTAGTGGGGGCTTGCCACTATTTTCAAGGGTTTGTACCTTGCCGATTATTAACATGTGGTCGTATGTATCAAAAGTTTGAGTGGTAGCACATTCCATTCGCACGCTGGCCCCAGTCAATATTGGGTTTCCAAGTTCCGTAGTTTCAAATTCCAAGCCTTCGAATTTATCTACACCCTTCTTCGCAAAGCGGGCAACCAAATCTTTCTGATCTTCAGCCAAAAAGTGCACATTAAATGACTTCGCTGAAATCCAATGGCCATAAGAGCTTGAAGATTTATCTACTGACCAGAGAATTAATCTCTCTTCTAACGAAATCGAGGCAAGTGAATTACAAACAATTCCAATTGGTTTTGCAGAATCACCAGTTGCGCTACCTGTAATGACACTTACACCGGTTGCCCAGCTGGACATGGCAGATCGGAAAACATCTTTCGTTATCTCAGATTCAATTGCCATTACCTTAGGGTAAATTCAAAAGGATTTAAGTCAAGAGCGAAAACGAGTTATCTTTGTGACTTGCGTCAATTAAGCGCAATACGCTAAATGCTTGTGAGTGAAACTTCGCTATCTCTTTTTAAACATTTAAGAAGGAAGAAGATAAAAAACTGGTGCGCTTGAAGGGATTCGAACCCCTAACCTTCTGATCCGTAGTCAGATGCTCTATCCGTTGAGCTACAAGCGCAGGCGTGCTGGCAAATACTACTCGTTGATTAAGGTTGCCCCAAACGCAATAAATCGGGGACTGTAACCGCTTTAACACGGGGTTTTCCACGTGCTTCCCCGGCTGCTACTTCTGCACCATTAATTCGAACCCAGTATGGCTGGTCAACTACTTTGTGATCGCCTGTTAGAAGTTCGGTGATATCTCCTGCTGATTTTGCATTCTTTAAATCCGAAATCAACAACTTAACAACTTCAGTGGCATCACTCTTGTTGGTTCCGATAACTCCAGATGGTCCACGCTTTGCCCAGCCAACTACATACATATTTGAATCCTCAACTCGACCATCAATATTTGTAATTTTTCCAGCCTCATAAACAACACCTGGAATAACAGTCGCTTCATACCCAATTGCAGTAATTACTAAGTCACAAGGGATTGATACATCTCCATCTGGGGTCGAATAGACAATCGCTTCTACCTTCCCATCACCAATAATTTCTTTTGGAGTATGCGAGAAGAGAAATTCTAGGGAACGGGGATGCCCTTGCTTTGGTGTTTCAGCAATCATTTTCATTGCCTCTAAATTGCTTGCTAGATGCTTGTCGATTTCACCTTTAGCTTCAGCGCTCTTCTGCGCGAGTGCTATTGCTTCTTCGCTTATGTAAACATCGGTATGTTCTAACTTTGGCAGATCGCGAAGTTCTGGTGAGGTAAATGAAGCGAATTCAGCGCCACGACGTCCAGAAATAAATACTTTTCTAATATTGCTCTTATCCAAGATTTGATATGCGTGATCAGCAGTATCGGTCTCATCGAGTTCTTTGGGGTCGATAGCAAGGATACGTCCACAATCCATTGCCACATTTCCGGCTCCAATTACAACCGCAACTTTTCCAGAGAGATCAACTTTAAAATCTGCATAATCAGGGTGCCCGTTATACCAAGGAACAAATTGCGCTGCTGAAATCGAATTAGCTAAATCCTCCCCAGGAATCCCAAGCTTCTTGCCGATCGCAGAACCCGTAGCCATAATCACTGCGTCATATCTATTTGTTAAATCTTCAAGTGAAAGATCTTTGCCAAGTTCCACATTTCCAAACAAGCGAAAATTAGGTTCTGATGCAATCTTCTCGAACACCTTTGAAACAGTCTTAATTTTTGGATGATCAGGTGCTACGCCAGAACGAACAAGTCCCCAAGGAGTTGGCAGCCGTTCAATCATGTCGATAGAAAAAGTTAAATCTTCAGTTACTGAATTCTGCAGGGCTTGAGCAGAGAAATAACCAGATGGGCCAGCGCCGACGATTGCAATCTTGTAATGCGGCACCAAAACCCCTAACTAATTAAACTGGCGGAGACGAAGAGATTTGAACTCTTGAAGGGTTTTACCCCTTACCTCGTTAGCAGTGAGGCGCACTCGACCGGGCTATGCGACGTCTCCAAGTGGTGTGGAAAGTTTACAGGTTTACAAAGGAATCTGATAACTACTTTTAACGCATCCGACCTATGCGTAGGTGTAAATCGGCTTTCCTAAAATCTCTTCATCAACGGTAATTCCTAAGCCTGTCCCGGTTGGCAATTCGCCAAATCCACCTGAGTTTTTGCAACCCCATTCCGTGATTCGCTCTTTGACCATTGATCCGGTGAAGAAGCCATTTAAGAAGAAGCGTTCTGGTGTGCTTGCAGATAGATGTGCCATTGCTGCCGTGATGATATCTCCACCGCCTGAATCTTCAACGGTAAGTGCAAGTCCAAGTGCGATGCTGATGTCACGAGCTTTTTTAACTGGTGTAATTCCACCGAAGCGTGAAATTTTTAGCATGACTGCATCCATTGCATTTAATTCATGGGCCCGCAAGATATCAGCGCTGGTGAGCAAACTTTCATCAAGAATAAATGGTTGGCGGCTCCGTGCTTTTACTCTGGCGCTTTCCTCCATAGTTGCACAAGGTTGCTCGACATAAATTTTAAGTCCATCTAAAGCGGTAACAATTTGCACAGCTTCATGTTGGGTCCAGTTTCCGTTAGCATCAAAAATAATTCTCTCTGCGCCTTCAATAACAGACATACAGGCTTCAACGCGTTTAAGGTCGGTTTCATAATCCCCACCAACTTTCATCTGAAATCTTTTGTATCCTAAAGATTTCCATTTAGCGCAATCGGCTTTCATCTCATCCGGACTAGCCATACTTATAGGTGCATAAAGTGGAATTTGAGTTCTGTGCGTTCCGCCCAAGAGATCACTTACTGACATTTTTGTGCTCTGCCCAAATAGGTCCCAACATGCGATATCGATTGCAGCCTTCGCGTAATGATGGCCCTTCATCGTTCTTTCCATGACTTCATAGATAAGTTCTGGCGTACTAGGGTCCATTCCCATAACTGCTGGGGCCAATAACTTCAGAGCGGCGCGTGCGCCCTCACCATGTGCGATTAAATAGCCTGGCGAGAAAACACACTGTTCTCCCCAACCGACTAATCCGTTATCAGTTTCGATTCGGATAATTGTTGAGTCTTGATCTGTTGCAACTTTGCCACCAGAGATAACAAATTTTCCAGCTGCCATTGTGTAAGTTTTTTGGAAGACATCAATCTTTTGGATTTTCATTGAATTCCATTCTGCCTATTTGAATACAAGTCGCGGTGCACAAGAGCAGGTTATGCGAGGTCTCAAAATTTAACTAGGGTTTATTTAAAAATTAACTCTCTAATTAGCCCAGTTTGATTATGTTCGAAGCCCGGTGGGCGGTTAATTCAATAAATCGAGCGTTGGCTTCATCAGAACCGCGGGACCAATTTTCGGCTTCAGCTGGTGTTTTTCCATAACGAATATGACGAGCAATCAGCCTTTCGATCCTTACTTCATCATCAATTTCAATAAACCAAGTGTGATCAAGGCGTGGGAAGACGCCATCCCAATTATGTGCGCTGGAAAACAAATAGTTTCCTTCGATGACTACAACTTTTGATTCTTTCGGAACTAACCCTTCATTCTCAACGGAAGCTTCATTCTCCCGATGAAAGATTGGGAATTTATGATTCACTTGTGGCTCGTGCTTTACCTTTTTGATTAATGAAATAAATCCTTCGACATCAAATGTGTCTGGTGCACCTTTGCGCTCTCGTCGGCCAAGTGCAATCAATTCTTCATTACTTAAATGAAATCCATCCATCGGAATTATGGAAACCTCATTTGGTTGATATCTCTTCTCAATTTGTTCTACAACTGTTGATTTTCCGGCTCCTGGTTTTCCGACAATTCCAATCAAGCTTCGGGTGCCCTGGCTATCCAACAGCGTTTGAATCTGTTCGAAGAGGAGTTCAATACTCATACCTCGAATATATCTAAGAAGCAGATTTGATAGAACTATTTAACTGGAACGGTTAGGCTTAAACCATGAACGAACAGAAAGATGGCAGCCGTAAATATGATGCGGCCAATCCACCAGGGCTTGCTGAATTTATGAAAACTGGCTGGGCGCCAACTCCGCTTGTAGGAATTGTTCCTAGTGAAGCGATTCCTTTCTGCAAAGCGCGAATTGAAAAACTTTCAAAGAAATATCCTGGCAAGCGAGTAATTATTCCGGCTGGTGGACTGAAAACTAGAAGCAGTGATACTGATTATCGCTTCCGCGCACATTCGGCATTCTCTTATTTCACGGGGATAACTGCAGGAGATGCAGTTCCAGATTCTGTCTTTATTCTTGAACCAAATTCAAAGGGACACGAGCCACTTCTATTTATTCATCCCCGTTCATCGCGTAACACTCCAGAGTTTTATCGTGATGCGAAATATGGTGAATTCTGGGTTGGCCGACGAATGACTTTGGAAGAGACTGAACTAAAATATGGCTTAGCTGTGCGCCAGGTTGAAGATCTAGATAAATTTTTGAGTGATGAGAAGCCTACGGTTTACGTTAGAGGTGAGAATAAAGTCGTCGATAAAAAGCTATCAAAAGATAAGGAAGCAACAGCTGAATTAATTACTTACCTTTCTGAAATTAGATTGATAAAAGATTCATACGAGATTGCTGAAATGCAGAAGGCTGTTGACGCTACCAATCGCGGATTCGCAGACATGGTTCGGGTATTTGGTGCGGCGACAGAAACTAAACGCGGTGAACGAGTTATCGAAGCAGCATTCTTTGGTCGGGCTCGGGTTGAAGGAAATGAATTGGGATACGACACCATCGCAGCATCGGGTGCGCATGCCTGTATTTTGCATTGGATTAGAAATGATGGCGAAGTAAAGAACGGTGATCTAGTTTTAATCGATGCCGGTGTTGAGGTTGAATCTTTTTACACTGCAGATATCACAAGAACTCTGCCGATAAATGGAAAATTTTCACCAGCCCAACGTGAGATTTATATGTTGGTTTATGAAGCACAAAGGGCCGGTTTTGCAGCAGTAAAACCAGGTGCGAAATTTAAAGATATTACAAACGCTTCTCATGAAGTTTTGGCTAAAGGTTTAGAGAAGTTAGGTGTGCTGCCAATTTCTGCAGAAGCTTCTCTTGATCCAGAGATGGGTTTACATAAGCGTTGGACAGTTCACGGTGTAAGCCACATGTTGGGAATCGATGTTCATGATTGCAATGAAGCACGAGTAGAGCAATATCGTGATGGCGTTCTTGAGGCGGGAATGATTCTTACCGTTGAACCTGGCTTATACATTCATCCAGATGATGAACTATTTCCCGCTGAATATCGCGGAATAGGTGTGCGTATTGAAGACGATGTGCTTGTTACAGAAACCGGCTGTCGCGTCTTATCAAATAAGTTACCAAGTCATCCAGATGAAGTTGAAGTCTGGATTTCTAATTTAACTAAATCTAACTAACTATTTGAATGCCCGCCCAAGCGGCAAGCAGACCAAAAATTAGTGATGCGCTGACATTTATTAACGCATCTTTATAGCGGCGCAATTCGTATGCGAGGTAGAGATCTAACATAAAAGTTGACCAGGTTGTGAACGCACCGGCAAAGCCAATAGCCAGTAAATCTTTTGCACTCTCTGAAGATTTGAAAGTTAGGCCGATTAGAAAAGATCCCAAGATATTTACGGTAAAGGTTCCGTAAGGATTGGTAGTAAACCGCCTTAAGTATTGATCAGCTGCATATCTGGCAGGGGCACCAATTGCGGCACCAAGAATTATTAGTAGCGTATTCATCTCCGCACCGGAATAACTTTTCTTGCAATCGGTAGCACCATTACAACAATCAACAAACTTAAAATTACATTTGTTGCTAGATATAGCAGGCCACCTTCTGCTGGTTCAATTGAATGAACGGTAACGGCTGAGAACGTTGTCATGCCCGCGCAGAATCCAGGAAGCAAAATAAGTCTAAGTTGGGTTATTCCGCGACGTTCCATTAAAACAAGAAGCGCAGAAGCAAGCGCAACACCAATTAAATTAGCAACTAAAGTCCCTGGTCGATTTTCCGGAACAAGTATTCCGATTCCATAGCGAGCCAGAGTTCCTGCTACTCCGCCAAAGGCGACGAGCAGCAGTGGAATCATGTATTAAACAATACCCTCGCGTTTGCGAATCTTTGAGCCTAACCAGCGAACTGGATCATATTTAACATCTACTACACGCTCTTTCATCGGAATGATTGCGTTATCGGTAATGCGAATATGTTCTGGACAAACTTCGGTGCAGCACTTGGTGATGTTACACATTCCAAGGCCATGCTCTTCTTGAGCTTTTTGCTTACGATTCTTCAACATATCAAGTGGGTGCATATCTAATTCTGCGATGCGAATAAAGAAACGTGGACCAGCGAATGATTTCTTATTCTCTTCGTGATCACGAACAACGTGGCATACGTCTTGGCATAAGAAACATTCGATGCATTTACGGAACTCTTGGCTGCGCTCGACATCGATTTGTTCCATTCGAGCTTCACCTGGTGCAAGATTCTTTGGGTGCTCGTATGAAGGAATTTCCATTGCTTTCCGATAGTTAAACGAAACATCGGTTACTAAATCTTTAATAACTGGGAATGCGCGAAGTGGTGTGACTGTAATTTCTTCACCTTCAGGGAATGAGGAAACTTGGGTCATACAAGCAAGACGTGGCTTACCGTTAATTTCCATCGAGCAAGATCCGCACTTGCCAGCTTTGCAATTCCAACGAACCGCTAAGTCGCCCATCTGGGTTGCTTGCACGCGGTGAATTAAATCTAGAACTACTTCACCATCATTTGCTTCTACTTCAACGTTTTTAAGTCCACCATCTGTTGCGTCGCCGCGCCAGATCCGAAGTTTGAGTTTGCGGGCCATTAGTTGGAACCACCTTTCGCAATTTCTTCTGGTGTCATATATTTTTCAAGTTCGTGGATATCGAATAAATCAAAGAGCTCTTTAGGGATTGACGGCAGTGGTTGCGCTTTTACATTTACAACCTTGCCATCAAAACTTGAAATGTGATTTACCTGGCGCCACTTTGAGTTCATGCCTGGGAAATCATCACGAGTATGTCCGCCGCGAGATTCTTCGCGAAGTAGCGCAGATTTCGCTGTGCTCTCGGCAACTAGCAACATGTTGTCTAAGTCGAAAGCTAAGTGGAAACCTGGGTTGAACTGACGGGTGCCAGCAACTGCAACACTTGCACTGCGAGCGCGAATTGCTGCGATCTTCTCAATAGCTTCTTCAACTTCTTTTCCAGTACGAATAATTCCAACCAGATTGTGAGTTATTTCCTGAAGTTCTGCGTGCAGCGAATATGAATTCTCGCCACCGGCACGGCTAAATGGTGCTTCGATTCTTGCTGCAGCATCCGCAATAGCTTTCTCTGAGACTGTTGCAGTTGGATTCTTCTTAACATATTCAACTGCGCCCATTCCTGCGCGGCGGCCGAATACCAATAAATCTGAAAGTGAGTTTCCACCTAAGCGGTTTGATCCGTGCATTCCACCAGCAACTTCACCGGCAGCAAATAGCCCTGGAACTCCAACAGCTGCTGCAGTATCTGGTTCTACTTCAACGCCACCCATTACATAGTGACAGGTAGGACCAACTTCCATTGCTTCCTTAGTGATATCTACACCAGCTAGTTCATAGAACTGGTGCCACATGGAAGGCAGACGCTTCTTAATTACATCTGCAGGAATTCGCTTTGAAACATCTAGGTAAACGCCACCATGTTCGGTGCCACGTCCCGCTTTAACTTCAGCGTTAATTGCACGGGAAACTTCATCGCGAGGAAGAAGTTCTGGTGGGCGACGGTTGTTATCTTGATCTAGATACCAACGATCTGCTTCTGCTTCATTGTCTGCATATTTATCTTTGAAAACTTCTGGGATGTATTTGAACATGAAACGCTCGTTAAGTGAGTTGGTAAGAATTCCGCCTTCACCGCGAACTGATTCGGTAACAAGAATTCCGCGAACTGATGGCGGCCAGACCATTCCAGTTGGGTGGAATTGTAAAAATTCCATATCAACTAAATTTGCGCCAGCTTTTAGGGCAAGCGCGTGGCCATCGCCAGTGCCTTCCCAAGAGTTTGAAGTAATTTTGAAAGTCTTTCCGACGCCACCAGTGGCAACAATGACGGTTGGGGCTTCAAATAAAACTTCTTTACCGTTCTCGCGCCAGTAACCATAAGCACCAGCAATCTTGCCGTTCTCTTTTAAAATCTCAGTGATTGTAAGTTCAGCAAATACTTTGATGTGGCTTTCGGCGTTTCCGCTCTCTTTCGCATCTTGTTGTTGCAGAGCAACAATGCGCTGTTGCATTGTGCGAATTAATTCAAGTCCGGTGCGATCGCCGACGTGTGCCAAACGAGGATATTCATGGCCACCAAAGTTACGTTGGCTAATCTTTCCCTCTTTAGTGCGATCAAAGAGTGCGCCCCATACTTCAAGCTCCCAGATGCGATCTGGAGATTCTTTTGCATGTAGTTCGGCCATTCGATAATGATTTAAAAACTTTCCACCGCGCATGGTGTCGCGGAAGTGAACCTGCCAATTATCTTTCTCATTTACGTTACCCATTGATGCGGCAGCGCCACCTTCAGCCATAACAGTGTGGGCTTTACCGAATAAAGATTTGCAAACAATTGCTACGCGAAGTCCAGCTGCACGTGCTTCTACTGCGGCACGAAGTCCAGCGCCACCGGCACCGATAACGACTACGTCGTATTTATGTCTTTCAAGTGATGTCATTATTTTCTCTCTTTAGAAGAAGTAGAAGTTGGTCCAGGCGCCAGATGCAACTTGGCGGACATAGATATCGGCGAATGCAACTCCAAAGAGTGAGATCCAAGCAAATGTTGGGTGCTTATGATTTAAAGCTGAAATCCAAGTCCAAGTCTTGTAACGAATTGGGTGCTTAGAGAAATGTTTCAACCGGCCACCAATTGTGTGGCGACAGGTGTGGCATGAAAGTGAATATAGCCAAAGTGTCGTA
>CANLTP010000010.1 GCA_947494085.1 Actinomycetota bacterium
AAAGAAAAGGAAATGCCATGAACGTGTTAGACGCGGTAGATGCCGCATCACTTCGCTCCGATGTTCCAACCTTCCGTTCCGGAGACGAAATCAAGATTCACGTTCGTGTTATCGAAGGTAACAAGAGTCGTATCCAGGTTTTCCAAGGTTTAATTATTCGTCGTCAAGGTTCAGGCGTCCGTGAAACTTTCACAATCCGCAAGCTTTCTTACGGTGTCGGAGTAGAGCGCACATTCCCAATTCACACACCTGTAATTGAAAAGTATGAAATGGTCCGTCGCGGAGATGTCCGTCGCGCCAAGCTTTATTACCTACGCGAACTTCGCGGTAAGGCTTCAAAGATTAAAGAGCGTCGTGGAATTGGCGGCGAGTTTATTGTTGAAGAGACAATCGCAGCAGCCCCAGCCGGCGCCGCAGCAGCAGTTGTTGCAGCAGCAGCCACAACAGCCGATCTTGAAACTGTTGAAACTGTAGAAGCGCCAGTTGTTGAAACTGTAGAAGCACCAGTAGCAGAAGTTGTCGAAACTCCTGAAGCTGTTGTTGAAACTACTCCAGAAGCGTAAATAACTCTTAAGTGCGTTTAATTTAAATGCGCGCTCCAAAGAAAGGTTCGCTGCTTCGCGAACTCCCAATAATCATCGTCTCGGCTCTAGTCGTATCGATAATCGTCAAAACTTTCTTCATCCACTTTTTCTTCATCCCTTCTGGCTCAATGGAGAACACCCTTCAAGTCGGCGATCGCATTGCAGTTAACAAATTTGGAAGTTACTTCGGCGATATTAAACGTGGCGAAGTTGCCGTCTTTCGAGATCCGGCAGGTTGGCTTGGAACTCCATCTGAGAGCACCGATCCTAAAATTATTCAAAGCATAAAGAGCGGCCTAGTTACAGTTGGAGTTCTTCCAGACCCAGCAAAACAATATTTAATTAAACGCGTAATTGGCGTTGGCGGCGACACTGTTACTTGTTGCGACAAGAAGGGCTTCCTTACAGTAAACGGAACCTCAGTTGTCGAGCCTTATATTTATACCGGTGATAAACCAAGTGACACCGAATTTAGCGTCACAGTTCCAAAGGGCTTTGTCTGGGTAATGGGCGATCATCGCGGAGCAAGTGCTGATTCAAGATTCCATACCGATGACATCCACAAAGGCATGGTTCCGTTATCTTCAGTGGTAGGTCGAGCAACCGTAGTTGTCTGGCCATTTAATCATCTGAAGTTCTTAAGTGTTGGCAGCGATTTATCTAAGGTTGAAATAAAAATACCAAGTAAGTAATGAAAATATTGTGAGAATCGAATCCACGTTAATTGCCTCTGGAATCAAGAAGATTGCTGGCGTTGATGAAGCCGGCCGCGGACCATGTGCCGGACCACTTGTAGTAGCTGCGGTAATTCTGAAAGATCCCTTTTCTCCTGAACTCGCTGAGGTCCGAGATTCCAAGGAATTATCCGAAGCGATGCGCGAAAAACTCTTTGATGTTGTTATAGAACAGGCTTTAAGTTATTCAATCATTGAAATATCGGTAGCAGAGATTGATAGTTTCGGACTTCACAAATCTAACCTCGAAGGCATGCGCCGAGCAATCAATTCGTTAGAAGTGGTTCCTGAATATGCATTAACCGATGGATATGCAATTGAAGGCCTGGCTATCCCAAATTTAGCTGTTTGGAAGGGCGATCAAGTTGCTGTTTCAATTAGCGCAGCATCAATCCTGGCCAAGGTTTATCGCGATCGCGAATTAGTAAAACTAGATGCAAAGTATCCGGGATACGGACTGGCAAAACATAAGGGCTATATAACCGCTGCCCACACCAAGGCTTTGGGTGAATTAGGAGTGACTGAGATTCATCGTAAATCTTTCGCCAATATTGCAGCGCTTCTAAATAAATAAGCTCTTCTAGCATGCCAATTATGCCTTCCATCATCGCTACTTGTAATCGATTACATCTATTGAGCAGGGGTAAGTTAAGTGATTGAATAACCCCATGAAGTTCGAAGATTTAAAAATTTGGTGGAATTCCCAAACAACTGATTCTTCAGGGAACAAAACGCCACTTATAAAGTGGGGAAGCTCGTCAGACAACATTGAACTCTCGACAACAATTCGAACCGACCCAGAGAAAAAGGCGATACTTGAGAAACGAATAGTTTTTGAGGTTGCTCGGGGAGCAAGACTTACATATAAGGGTGAATTCGAAGCTGTTTTTGAGATAGGAAAGCGCCCAAACCATATTTTGCACCTTTTATTGTCGATTGTAACTGTTGGAATTTGGCTTCTGGTTTGGTTGATTATTTCAATGGGTAGTGGCGTGCAAAGCTATAAAATTTCGATTGATAAATTTGGAAATATTCATTACTAATAAAGATTTAAGCCTGTTTATCAACAGCTAAAATTTATCAACAGTATAAGTATTTTATTGAATCTCATTCTCTAAAACTTTTACTATTACTCGACATGGATAAGAAACTATTAGCTCGCGCCCAACTCTTCTCAACCATCGAAGGTGGCTCAATCTTTTGGAGTCACGAGATTGAAGAACTAGGACCAATAGAAGTTAGAGATCGAATTATTTTCGACCACTACGGAAGATTGCATTCGGCACTCAAAATCTCCGAGCGACTAAAGCAAACTAATGGGGAAGAGGTCTTGGCCCAGATAACAAGTGCCGGTGCATTTATTCTGACCGCAGAAGATTCTGATTGGCCAGTTTCTTTAAATGATCTTGCAGCACCACCGATCGCGCTTCTTATTAAGGGACAGCGCGAGAATCTTTCGAGCTTGGCAAATTCCATTTCGATTGTCGGAACTAGAAATCCAACACCGTATGGGCTGCGGATTGCGGGGGACTTCGGAGTTGGTGTGGCAGATCATGAATGGGCGGTTGTAAGTGGCGGAGCTATTGGGATTGATGCAGCAGCGCATAAAGGTTGTTTAGTCGGAGAAGGAATTACTGTTGCGGTTCTTGGTGGTGGATTTAATAAAAATTATCCAGCAGCGCATGAAAGATTATTCGCCGAGATTAGTGATAGCGGAATCTTGATTTCAGAAGTAATGCCAGATGTTCCTGCGATTCCACATCGCTTCTTGACTCGCAACCGTTTGATTGCTGCACTTTCGAAGGCAACTGTTGTGGTTGAGGCAGCTTTTCGAAGTGGTTCTCTTCGAACCGCACGCGATGCTGCAGAGATATTTAGACCAGTAATGGCAGTTCCTGGTCCGATAAATGCACCAACGAGCGAGGGTTGTCATCGTCTAATAGTCGAACGAGTTGCGGAATTAGTTTGCTCAGTGTCAGAAATTATGGAATTGGTGAAGCCCATAAGTATTAAGTGAGAGAATTCAGGCATGAGTGTTGATCACAAAGCGGGCTTCGTCGCAATTATCGGGCGCCCAAATGTTGGTAAATCCACTCTTGTTAATGCGCTCGTTGGCCGCAAAATAGTTATTACTTCAAAGCATCCAAATACAACACGTAATCCAATTCGTGGGATTATTTCTAAACCGGATTATCAAATGATTGTGGTTGATACCCCAGGTATTCATAAGCCAAAGACGCTTCTTGGTTCAAGGCTGAATTCGATGGTTTCTGAGAATCTGGAATCTGTTGACGCAGTTCTAATCTGTCTTCCAGCTGATGAAGAAATTGGTTTTGGAGATGAATACATCGCCAAGCAGGTATTACACCAACGTCGCGTATTTATCGCAGTTACTAAGACTGACAGTGTTAAGCAAGAAACACTTCTATCTAAATTAATAGAGGTCGGGGAGTTTGCAAAAAGAGTGGGATTAACTGTTGCAGAAATTGTTCCAATTTCAGCTAAGAATTTAGATCAGACTGAACTTTTACTTGGTTTATTGGCAGAAAAGCTGCCAGTCTCACCATCGCTTTATCCGGAAGATATAACAACTGATCAAGCTGCTGAGATGACAATTACTGAATTGATTCGCGAAGCCGCAATTGAGAATCTTTATGAAGAAGTTCCGCACTCAATCGTTGTAACAATTGATGAGATGGCTAAGCGGGAAGGCAAAGATTTCTTTGATATTCACGCGACACTTCATGTTGAACGAGACAGCCAGAAATCAATCGTTATCGGACCACAGGGATCAAGGTTGAAAGATATTGGAGTTCGGGCAAGAGGTTCAGTTGAGACATTTCTGGATGCAAAAATATTTTTAGGGTTACATGTGAAAGTTAGCAAAGAGTGGCAACGAGATGCCAAGGCACTTACAAAGCTTGGATTTATTGAGCGGAAGTAGTTGTTTTACGACTTGCAAAATAGCTGCCAATTAAAACAAGTGGTAGGCCAATTGCGATTCCCAGAGTAAATGGTTCGTTAAGAATAATTACACCAAGCATGACTGCGAATGCGGTATTCAAATAAGTTACAAGCGAGCCTCTCGCGGTTCCAATATCTTTAATTAATTGGAAGAAGAGAATGAATGCCAGCGCAGTTGGGAACAATCCAAGGATTATTACTGAACCCAGGGCTTCGGTGGAAGGCACTTTGTCCGGCATATATAAGAATAAAAATGGAAGATAAACAATTACTGTGAAAACCATCGCAACTGCATTAATTGAAATGGGTTCAATATGTGGAATCTTTGAGGTAACCATTGTGACCGCCCAGGCATAGCCGATTGCAGCAATCAAGATCATAAAAATCGCAACGATTGATTGGCGGCCAGAGAAACTTTCAATTCCAACAACAAGAACAATCCCGATAAACCCAATCAAAATTCCAATCAAACGTTTGCTCTGCCAAACAGTTTTATCACCATGAAGAGATGCGATTAATGTGGCCCAGATTGGAACGGTTGCAACCAGTAAGCCAGCTAAGCCAGAAGTCATCTTCTCTTCTGCGGCTGTAATCAAGAACCAAGGGCCAATCATTTCGCCTATGGCGTAGGGGATTACATATCGCCAAGCTTTGATCGCCGGCATCAGCGAACCGCGCCGCATTGCCATTGGAACAAGAATTGCACTTCCAATAACAACTCGAGATAAGACAATTATGGTGGGCGATAATTCTTCAACCGCTACTTTAATTAGTAAGTAGGGAATTCCCCAGAGAAATCCGACGAATATGAAGAGAAACCAATTTCGTCTGGACATTGGGTTAGTTTCTACTAATTCGTATTAAATTCAAAATCAACGAGCAAGCAGAGCATTAATTTCATCTGCAACGTGCTGATGTAAGACGTTGGCCTCAGGGGTAATGCCAGCCAATGTGAAGTATCCGTGAATCATGCCTTCATATTCCCGATAAACAGTTGATACTCCAGATTTTCGCAGAAGTTCTGCATAGATATAACCATCATCAATTAGCGGATCAAATTCGGCAGTAGTGATAATCGCAGGTGCGAGATTAGAGAAATCTTTTGCTGCGGCGGGAACCGCATATGGATTCTTGGCATCAGCCTTTCGCGCAAGATATTGCTCCCAGAACCACTTCATCGCCTTGGTGCTTAAGCCATACCCGTCACTATTTTTATAGGCAGATTCATAATTCATTTCATAGTCATTGCATGGATAAATAAGTAGTTGGAATGCAAGGTTTACATCGCCGGTATCTCTGGCTTTAATCGCAACGCCTGCCGCTAAATTTCCTCCGGCGCTATCTCCGCCGACTCCAATTTGGGTTGGATCTATTCCAAGTTTTTCGGCATTTTCCGCGACCCATAACAAAGTTGCATAACAATCATCAAATGGAATTGGAAATGGCGCTTCCGGTGCCTTCTGATAGTTAACTGCAATAACTACAAATTGCCCCTTGTTGGCGAGTGAACGCATGGGTTGCTCGTAACTATCTAAATTGTTTATTACCCAGCCACCGCCATGGAAGAAAACAAGCACAGGCAAAACTGCACCCTTCACCGGGCGATAAATTCGAATTGGGAGGTCGGCAGTAGGTCCAGGAATAAAGCGATGCGTTACATCAAATATTTTTTCAGGCTCACCGGATTGAACTGCTCGGTTCTCTAAATTTTTGCGAAGCGTTGCAACTGGTGCCTGCCAAACTTCCGGTAATCCACTTTCACTACGCGCTTGAAGATAAGCAACAAGTTCTGGTTTAAGCCCCATGCCTACCAACCCTGGGTTTGATCGCGAAGCTTGCGATACTTAACTAATACTTCTGGTGTTGCGCTCTCTTTAATACTTTCAACTTTACCCAAATCCCATTGTGGTGGTCGGTCACTTCCAAGTAGCGCCCATGCTGCAAGCTTCGCAGCACCGATTGCAACATATTCACCAGGAGGTGGAAGTAAAACTTCGCGACCGAAAATTGCTGATGCAATCTTTCCAACTGCCGGATTCTTAGCTGCGCCACCGACTAATAAAATTCGTTTAACTTCTACTCCTAATTTCTCAAGTGAATCAACAGCATCAGCCATACCGCAGAGCATTCCTTCAATCATTGCACGAGCTAAATTTTCTGGGTTTGAATTATTTAAATTCATTCCAGAGAAAACTCCGGTTGCATCGGGACGATTAGGAGTGCGTTCACCTTCAAAATAAGGAAGGAGGGTTAGACCGCCGGCACCTGGTTCTGCTTTGAGTGCGAGGGTTCCAAGTTCATCATGGTTTACACCAAGAATTCGAGTTGCCGCATCCAAGATTCGAGCAGCGTTTAATGTGCAGACAAGAGGCAAGAAATATCCGGTTCCATCCGCAAAACCTGCAACCTCGCCACTTGCATCATGTGTCGGTGTTGTTGAAACAGCAAAGGCAGTTCCACTAGTTCCAAGTGAAACAACCACATCTCCTGGTTGGGCATCAACACCAATTGCGGCGGCAGCATTATCGCCAGTTCCAGCTGCGATAGGGATCCCGGTCTTAGTCTTCATCGCAAAAGTTTTTGGTTCAACAATCCTTGGATAAGTTATTTCTTGCTTACTACCGATAGCCAATTGGAAAATATCTTCACGATACTTGTTACTAACGCTATCGAAATATCCAGTCCCGCTTGCATCACCGCGATCGGTAAACAGATCTGCAATTGATTTACTTCCAGATATCTTCCATGAGATCCAATCATGGGGAAGTGCAATTGCTGCAACTCGTGCTGCATTTTCTGGTTCATTCTTTGCTAACCAACGAACTTTGCTTGCTGTAAATGCTGCTACCAATGCAGATCCAACTGCTTTAGCAATTTGCGATCCACCGCCAACTTCAGAATTTAATTCAGCTGCTTCGACGGCCGACCTAGTGTCATTCCAGAGAAGTGCCGGACGAATTACTTCTCCGTTTTTATCTAGCGCCACCATTCCATGTTGTTGACCAGCAACTGCAATCGCAGAAACGCCATCTAATCCGCCAGCCATTTTTATTGCATCTTGGGTTGCACTCCACCAATGTGCAGGATCAACTTCACTGCCATCTGGGTGCGGGGCACGGCCTTCGCGAATAACTTGGCCACTTTGAGCGTCGCGAATTACAACCTTGACCGACTGTGTTGAGGTGTCGATACCAGCTACTAATTGCATTCTCGCTCCAGACATTTCCATTAAGACTGTAGGGGATGATTTAACCACCTCCGAGCGGAGGGTAGACTTCGACGGTCAAAGAAGACCACCCTAAATAGTTTTTCTAGCGCTATTAATTAATAAATCAGGAGTAAAGATGCGTATTGGTGTCCTAACAGGTGGCGGAGATTGCCCAGGATTAAATGCTGTTATTCGTGCAGTAGTTCGCAAGGGCGTTAAAGAGTATGGCTATGAGTTTGTTGGATTCCGTGATGGCTGGAAGGGTCCACTCGAAGGTTTAACAATGCCTTTGGATCTAAAGACAACACGTGGCATCTTGCCTCGCGGTGGAACGATTCTTGGTTCATCTCGCACAAATCCATTTAAGATTGAAAATGGCGTCGAGCGCATTAAAGAAAATCTTGCAAAGATGAATATTGATGCCCTGGTTGCAATCGGTGGCGAAGACACACTTGGTGTTGCGACAAAGCTTGATTCACTTGGTGTGAAAGTTGTCGGCGTTCCTAAGACAATCGATAACGATTTGAATAACACCGATTACACATTTGGTTTTGATACCTCTGTAAATATTGCAGTCGAGGCAATTGACCGACTTCACACAACTGCAGAATCACATCACCGCGCATTAATCGTTGAAGTTATGGGCCGCCATGCTGGCTGGATTGCACTTCATGCAGGCATCGCTGGTGGAGCTTCTTGTATTTTGATTCCTGAAGTTAAATTCTCAGTGGACAAGGTCTGCGAATGGGTTAACTCTCGATTCGAATCTTCTTACGCACCAATTATTGTGATTGCAGAAGGCGCAATTCCTCAAGATGGCGACATGGTTGTTAAAGATCAAACACTAGATTCTTTCGGACACGTGAAGTTATCTGGAATTGGCGAATGGCTTGCTGGTCAGATTGAAGAGAAGACTGGCAAAGAAGCTCGCACATCAGTTCTCGGTCATATTCAACGCGGTGGTTCACCAACTGCATTTGACCGCGTGCTTGCTACTCGTTTCGGATTACATGCAATTACTGCAATTCACGAAGGTGACTTCGGCAAGATGGTTGCACTTCACGGAACCAAGATCGAGCGCGTTCCTTTGGCCTCTGCGACAACTCAACTTAAGTTAGTAACTCCTGATTTATACGCTGAAGCCCAGGTCTTCTTCGGATAAATTGCTTAATTAGGTCGCACCAACTTCCCCTACTTCACTAAAATTGAGGACATGATGAACATCGATTCGCTCTTTACTCCGGGCCTAGTGGCTGCGCAACAACCGCAATGGCCTGGTGGAGTGAATGGTCCTGAAGTTACAAAGGCAGTTGAAACACTTCGTAAGTTGCCACCATTAGTTTTCGCTGGCGAATGCGACAGTCTTAAGGCGCGAATTGCAATTGCCCAAGAAGGAAAAGCGTTCTGGTTACAAGGCGGAGATTGCGCCGAAACGTTTGAAGCTGCTACTGCAGATTCAATTCGCAACCGGATTAAAACTATTTTGCAGATGGCGGCAGTTCTCCAATATTTTGCAAGCCTTCCAGTTATCAAAGTTGGCCGAATGGCTGGTCAATTTGCAAAGCCACGTAGCAGCGATACTGAAACTCGCGACGATGTAACACTTCCGGCTTACCGCGGAGATGCGGTAAATGATTTAGCTTTCACACTTGAAGCTCGCACCCCGAATCCACAACGACTAGTTCAGGTTTACAACACCTCTTCTTCGACTCTCAACTTAGTTCGCGCATTTACTCAAGGTGGCTTTGCAGATATTCGCCGAGTTCATGAATGGAATAAAGGTTTTGCTAAAGATCCACGATTTGGTGCGCGCTACGAGCAGATGGCAAGTGAGATTGGTCGTTCGCTAGATTTCATGGCATCAGCTGGCGTTGATCCAGATGCGTTCAAGACCGTTGATTTTTATTCATCACATGAAGCGCTTATTTTAGAATATGAAAAAGCTTTAACCAGAATTGATTCCAGAACAGATTTACCTTATGACGTATCGGCGCACTTCGTGTGGATTGGTGAGCGCACAAGACAATTAGATGGCGCTCATATGGACTTTGCATCAAAGATTCAAAATCCAATTGGTATCAAACTTGGACCAAAGAGCACAGTAGAAGATGCACTTGCCATGATTAAGATGCTAAATCCAAATAATGAACCAGGACGCCTAACTTTCATTACTCGCATGGGCGCATCCCTTATTCGTGAAAAATTACCAGCACTTGTTAAAGCCGTTACTGATTCTGGAGCAAAAGTTCTTTGGGTCTGCGATCCCATGCATGGAAATACATACGAAGCACCAAGCGGTTACAAGACCCGTAAGTTCGATGATGTTATGGATGAAGTTCGTGGCTTCTTTGAAGTTCACAAGGCACTGGGCACGCATCCCGGCGGTATTCATATTGAATTAACTGGAGATGACGTAACTGAATGTGTGGGCGGCGGCGAACAAATTCTCGAATCTGACTTGGCTACCCGTTATGAAAGCGCCTGCGACCCGCGCTTGAATCACACACAGTCCCTTGAGCTTGCCTTCCTCGTTGCAGAAATGTTGCGTGACCACTAGTTATTTATCAGAATCGTATTAGCCTTATCAGATGCTCTTTCAGGCAACTCATAAGACGCCGGTAGGTGAACTATTCCTGGTAAGTGATGAACACATCCTCCTTGCCGCCGGTTTTAGAAATTTCAAGGATTTATTTGCGCGGATGGATAGTGCTGATCAAAAACGCGAAGTTAAAAGTATGAAGAACATTCCAATAATTACTGATCTAATCAAAGATTATTTTGATGGTGATTTAACAGCGCTTGGTGGAATAAAAGTGCGACAACCAGGAGCAGAATTTTCTCAAGAAGTATGGAAAGCCATGCGCAAGATTCCGATTGGCAAGACCTGGTCTTACTCAGATTTAGCGGGAAGAGCTGGTTCACCTAGTGCGGTTCGAGCAGCTGGAACTGCTTGTGCTAGAAATTTAATTGCGCCGATTGTCCCGTGTCACAGAGTAATTAAAACTGGGGGAGCACTGGGAAATTATGGTTACGGGTTAGAAGTAAAAGATTGGCTCTTACGCCACGAGGGCGCGCTTAAGTAATTTAGGTAGAACTTCAAGAATCTTCGCCATATCTGTTTCGGAAATATCCAGGTGCGTTACGATTCTAAGAAATTTTGGCCCAAGTGCGGCAGCTAGAATTCCCGCTTCCTTCAATTGATTATTCAATTCATTTGCTGTGATTGAGGTACCTGATAAATTTAGAGCAACAATATTTGTTTCCACACTAGCTGAATCAATTAAACTAGGGGAGATTGTGGCGCAAGCTTCAGCTATCGCCTTTGCATTTACGTGATCTATTTTTAGCCTTGAAATATTATTATCAAGGGCATAATTCGCCGCCGCTGCAAGGAAGCCGACTTGGCGCATTCCGCCACCATATCGTTTGCGCCAAATACGCGAATCAGCAATGCGCTCTGAAGTTGAAAGAATTGCTGAACCGATTGGTGCGCCTAAACCCTTTGAAAAACAGACGCTAATTGTGTCGAACTGCGCACCAATGTCTTTAAGTGCGGTTCCACTTGCGACGTGAGCATTCCAAATTCTTGCACCATCAAGGTGCATGTTTATTCCGACGGCAGAACTCGCCTTACGAAGTTCTTTAATCTCATCGAATGATTGAACATAGCCGCCACCAAAATTATGAGAATTTTCAATCGCAATTGCCTTGGTTGAAACTAAATAAGGGCCGGCATCTGGTGCAGCAATTCGCATAACTTCACTTGCTTTGAATGAGCCGCGGTGACCTTCCCAAGTTCGAGTTGTGATTCCACTAAATGTTGCACCAGCACCAAGTTCTGCACGAACTATGTGAGAAGTTAATTCTGTTAATAATTCTTCACCCGGTTTAACTAGTGAGCGAATGGCTAGTTGGTTAGTGAGAGAACCGGTAGCTGCGAAAAGAGCAGCTTCCTTGCCAAACATTTGTGCAACTTTTTTCTCCAGGGCGTTAACCGTTGGGTCATCTTCAAACACATCATCGCCAACAACCGCTAATGACATAGCCTCAATCATCTCGGGCGATGGCTTTGTTACGGTGTCAGATCTAAAGTCAGATAACTGCTTCAAGATTTTGCACTCTCTTTCCTCTGATCGAGCAGAATAATTAAATACATTGAGGCCAGCACTAGCAAGCCTCCAAGTGCGATTCGAAGAGTCACAGGCTCATTTAGAAACCAAATTCCAAGACCAGCTGCGAAAACGACTTCGGCCGCCAAGATAACGCCAACGGTTGATGGTGCGATGAAAGATTGGGCCCAAGTTTGAACGATGAATGCAAGAGCCGTGGCAAAGATTGCAGTGTAGATAATTGACCACCAAACACCGGAATCTGGGGGAGCCTTGAAGCCACTTTTAAAACTTGCGAGAAAAGTTACTACAGCGCAGGTTCCAAGTTGAAGCACGGTAAGTGCGTAAGCATCCAAACCTTTTGACCATTCGCCCAGACCAACAATATGGAGGGCAAAGAGCAGCGCACTTATAAGAACTAGAAATTCACCAAGCCCGAATTGGAGCCCGTTTAAAGAAAGAAGCGCAAGTCCAATCGTTGCAACTAAAACTGCGAACCATTCAACTAGCGAAATGTTCTTTCGCAGAATTACTGCTGCAACAATCGGGGTTAGGACTACGTATAAGCCGGTGATAAAACCGGTATTTGATACGGTTGTAAGAGTTAAACCAAAGGATTGAAAGATATAACCACTGCTGAGAAATATTCCTAGAATTACACCCTTCTTAAAAAAGGGAAGGTCAATTTTCTTTAAAACAGATGGTCGAATTAAGATTAATAAGAGAGTTGCAATCAAGAATCGCCAAGCTAGAAAAGAGTTAACATCGAGGCGTTCTAACGTGCCCTTCATCGAAAGAAATGCGCCGCCCCAAATTGCCGCAACCGCCATCAGAGCTATTGACGAAAATACCTTGCTCTCTTTCACTTGATCTTGGCTCGCATTTTCGACAGAAGCGCAATCTCTTCACCGTGCTTCTCTTCCATGCCCGGTGTTTCAAGAATCAATGGCGCATTTTGTGCAACTGGATGAGCCAATAATTCTTCGAAGGCTTTTAAACCAATTTCGCCGTCGCCTAGATTTTGATGGCGATCTTTAAGAGCGCCACAAACATCCATTGAATCATTTGTATGAATAAGTTTTATACGTTCAATTCCAACCAACTTAACTAGCAAGTCAAGGGTCTCAGTCATTCCACCTTTTTTAGCGATGTCATGTCCCGCGGCGAAGACGTGACAGGTATCTAAACAGACGCCAACTTTAGGATGCCACTCCAGGGCTTCAAAATAATAAAGTAGGTCATCTAATTTCTTAACTAAAGATTGTCCTTGACCTGCTGTGGGTTCGAGTAGCAACCAAGGATCATCTTCTTTCAACTTATTTAATACTGGCATTACGCCTTTTTTAATCTGCTTCCAAGCCTTATCAACAAAATCAGCATCGACAGCTGAACCAGTGTGAACAACTACGCCCTTTGATCCGATTTCCTTCGCTCTACGAAGCGAGTATGCGGTCGAGGCAACTGAATTCTCATATGTGCCAACAGTTGGTGAACCCAAGTTAATAAGGAAAGGCGCGTGAACATAAGTTTCGATATCAAGTTCTAGCGCTTTGTCCCGAAACAATTTATCGGCTTCAACATTTGCATCCGGCATTGCCCAACCTCGAGGATTGGATGCGAAAACTTGAATTGCTTCTGCCTTCACTTCTTGGGCATATGCAATAGAACGTTTAGCCATACCGCCGGAAGTTGGAGTATGTGCGCCCAATCGTGGGAGTTTTTTTGGGCTGGCCATTGGGAAACCCTAACTCATGCAGGACGAATAGTTAACCTAAAGTAATAGTTACGGTTGAACCAGGCGAGACCGCGGTCCCAGATTTCGGAGATATATTCGTAACCGATTTCTTTTTGGCGATGTATTTGAATTCAACTTTAAAACCTAGATCTTCAAGGATTTTAGTTGCAGCCAGTTTTGACAGTGAATAAACATTAGGGATAAAAATCTTGGAAGGACCCTTGGAAATGATGAGAGTAATCTTCTCGCCTTTTCCAACCGTTGATACATCACTTGGAGTTTGTGAAATAACCGTGCCAATTGGAATTGTGTCGCTATATTCATATTTGCTGCTAGCAATTAATCCTGCCGCTGTTAATTCACTCTGGGCCTGATCACTAGTTTTTCCTTGGAAGTTTGTTAATTCGACTTGCTCTAAGCCCTTACTGATAATCAAATCAATCGAGCTATCTTTTCTAACCGACGATCCACTTAAAGGATTTCCATCTATTATGAATCCAGCCTCAAAGCTCTCACTATATTTCTCACTTGTGCGTCCGATTTTGAGGCCGCTACTTTTTAGTGCGGCAGTGGCTGACTCAACTGTTAAGCCAACCAAGTTTGGAACTTCAATACGATCTTTACCCTTTGAAATTATCAGATTTACAGTTCCGGCAATCGCAACTCGGCCGCCTCCGGCAGGATCGGAAGTTAATACTTTTCCTTTGGGAACATCTTCACTAAACACTTCTTGTGTTACTTCAACCTTTAGCCCAAGTTCAGCGGCAGCTTTTGCGGCTTGCGTTTGTGACATTCCAGCAAGAGAGGGAACAACAATCTTGTTTCCTGGCCCAGAAATTCTGTACCAACTGGTCGCAACAATGAGTAGAACAATGAGGATCGCTATGGCCCGGTTGCGCTTTACCCGGTTAGAAACTTTTCGCTTTCGCTTACTAGTTCCAGATGTCTCACGCATAACATTGCCCCTCTTTAGATCCAACTGAGTTGTTATATTTTTAATAATATCTAATTTGCCGCGATTTTCACTTTTCTTCTTCGGCGACTTACCTTTAGGGATTGGAATATCTAGTTCAAGGCTCATCTGTCTTCTATTTGGATCCAATTTAGCTAACAATGAGAGAATCTGTTCCTGCAAGGCCCCAGCATCTTTAAATCGCTTGTCGGGATTATTCGCAGTTGCCTTTAAGACTATTTCATCAAGTTCTGGCGGAATATTGGGATTTAGTATTGATGGTGCCATCACGTTTTCATTTACATGCATATAGGCAATTTGAATCGGACTTTCTCCATCAAATGGCTTCTTGCCGGTCAACATCTCAAATAGAACTATTCCTAAGGAATACACATCACTGCGCATATCAGAAAGTCCGCGCTGCACTTGCTCTGGCGATAAGTAGGAGACGCTTCCAAGGATTACGCTTGATTCAACGGTTAGCGTTGCACCTAACTGCGGCCCTTTGGCTAAGCCAAAATCAGCGACTTTTACTCGACCATCTTTAGAGATCAAAATATTCTCAGGCTTAATATCTCTATGCAGAATTCCATTTTTATGTGCAGCAGACATCGCCGATACAACTGGCGCAAAATATCTTAAACTTTCAGTGACGCCGAGCGCGCCTTGTTCAGTTATTACATCGCGAAGCGTGAAGCCCTCGATATATTCCATAACAATAAAGACCGCAGGAACTCCACCTTCGTTCCAACCTTGGTCTTGAATTGCAACAATATTTGGGTGCGCGAGAGCGGCTGCAGCTTTTGCTTCGCGAATAAATCTGCCAACAAAATCTTCATCATTTGCTAAATGTGGGTGCATGATTTTTACTGCGACTTGGCGATCTAGTCTCAGATCAAGTGCATGATAAATAGTGGCCATGCCACCTGATGCCACCACGCGTTGAAGCTGGTAGCGATTATCGATTAATTCGCCGGTTAAGTCGGACACGCTGAAATCTTAGACAGTGCCCTGCCCACTTAAGCGGTAATCCGCGCTCTTCTTGGTCGCTTCTTTCGCAAAATGGATGTCTTGCGCCACTATGAATGCGGGCATGAATTGGGCAACGGCTGGTCCATCCCGTTTGATTACCCGTTCTAAACCTATATCTGGCAAGACTTCAATCCATAGCGATAGTGAGATGTAATCTCTGATAGCACTTTGCCCTGACCCAACGCCCTCAATGATTAAATATTTAGGCGCTGTTAATTCCAGTTCAGGGCTGAAGTTATCTTGTAGCCAATCGAATGGGACGAATCTAATTCGATTCTCGCTCATTACACTTTTTAAAATTGCCTGCAATTTCTTGGTTAGTTCTGGGGTAAGTGTTGAATTCCAGCCTTCATATAAATCATCCATATGAATCGTGTAGCAAGAATTCAGCACTAACGAGAGTTCTTTAGCCAAAGTTGTTTTTCCCGAACCAGCTGGGCCATCAATAGTTATCACGATGCACTCACCACATTTTGCAGTGAGTTCAGGCAATAATTCCTTAAGCTTTTGGAATTGCTGATTCATGGCGCCATCTCTTCCAGCCAGCAACAGCAATCAATGTGAAAATGAAATAAAGAATTGCTGTTAAGTAATTTTCGCCGTTCCAGTATTGGTAGGTATAAACAAGATCAACTACCACCCAGATTATCCAACTCTCATAGCGCTGAAGCACCATTAGGAATTGGGCAATGCAACTTCCAACAAATCCGAAAGCATCGGTTAAAGACGCAGCTGCACCAATTTTCTTAAGAAGTGGATAGAGCGAAAACCATGCAACTAAATATGCCGCGCCCCAAATTGCAGCATCCCGTTTAGTTAGTCGTTTTGGTTGTGCGCCCTTTGGTCCCCAGCCAAACCAGCCAGCGATTGCTCCTGCGATAAAAATAAATTGAAGAAAGCCACTTGCGTAGTAATTCCATTGAAAGAAAAGTGCGGCATAGAGCAGAGAACTTATACTCCAAAATGGCCAAGTTATTCGCGGACCAAAAACTCCAAGTGATACGCCGATAAGTGAAGTTATAAAAGCAAGAAGTTCTAATAGAGAGAGTTCATATCCCCAAGCAGTAAAAACTGTAACCATTAAATTCATCGATTAACCCCTTTCCAATTCGCATTACCGAACTGGTGCTACGGTCGATCTGAATTTCAGATCCTCTCAGCCAATTTCTCGGCTCCCGTCATCTCAAACGCTAGCAAACTATCTTGCTGCGCGCGCCTTAAGAAGTGCAGGAAATGCCACTTTGATTCGGCGCCAAGTCGAAGTCTTCGCACGCTTAGCAAAAATTTCGTAGTCAATTTTCTCTACCTCATCAACAATCCCACAATAAAGCTCCGATGCCGCTTCGATACAGGCTTGTGATTCAGGTGCTAACAATTTGATTCCAGGAGCAGCCTCGTCCTGTAGCCGTCGGACTCGAGCGATCTGTTCTTGAAGTGCGGCTTTAATTTGTGGAGTTAAAACTCTTTCTTCCAACATTTCATGAGTAACGCCATGCGCTGTTAGTTCCTTTATCGGCAGATAGATTCGGCCGCGGTCTAAATCTTCACCAACATCACGGATAAAATTTGCTAATTGAAATGCAGTTCCAAGTTTCTCTGCCGCAATTAGCGCTTCGGGTGAAGTCGAGCCCAGGATTGGAAGCATCTGTAGACCAATTACTGATGCAGATCCATAAACATATTCCATCAAATCTTCAAAGCTTTGGTATTCGCTTACCGTTAAATCCATGGTCATCGAATGGAGAAATGCTTCGAAATATGAAATTGGGATATCAAATCTTTTTACTGTGTCGACAAGTGCTCGGCCAATGTGATCTGAACTATTTCCACTTTTAATATCTTTCAATACCTGGTTTCCCCAAGTTGATAGCTCTTTAGCTTTCTCTTCATCTGTAAGTGTGGAATTTAGATCATCAACAATTTCATCGGCATATCTAGCAAAGCCATATAGCGCATGCACGAAGGGGCGTTTAGCAGGCGGAAGAAGCAGTGTTGCTAAGTAATAAGTCTTTCCATGAAGTGAATTTAAACGTTTGCATTCGGTATATGAAGCGCGAAGTTCCGGATCGATAATTCCGGCTGCATCTAATTCATTCATCTACTTAACAGGTCCAACTATTCTTTCTGCAGCAAGTCGACCAGAGATTAAAACCATTGGCACACCAACACCAGGTTGAGTTCCAGAGCCAGCGAAAACAACATTCTCAAAACCCTTTGCAATGTTTCTTGGACGAAACGGCCCGGTTTGGAAGAAGGTATGTGCGCTAGCAAATGGGGCGCCTTGTTCCATACCCTGATTCTGCCAATCAAGTGGGGTTGTCATGTGTTCGACTTCAATGGAATCTGCGAAACCTTCATAGCCACGCTCTTCCATCGTGCGCAACATTTGATCACGATATTTAGGTCCAGTGACTTTCCAATCAATGTCGGCTGAAAGATTTGGGGTAGGGAAGAGGACATAGTAAGAATTCTTTCCAGCTGGCGCTAAATCTTTATCATCGTGAGTTGGAACAGTTACTAACAAACTTGGATCGGTCATCAAAGTCTTCTTCTTGATGAGTTCATCAAAAACGCCATCCCATGATTTTCCGAAGTGAATATTGTGATGAGCCAAGCGGTCATAACTCTTATTAGAGCCGATTAACATCGTCACGCATGATGGCGAATAAGTTAGACGTTTCACTGATGGTGGAGTACGGCCAAGTAGTTCGCGCCAAGCAACTGGTAGATCTGGATTTAGAATCACAGCATCGCATGGAACGCGGTCGCCGTCGGCAGTTATAACTGCGCGGGCACGGCCACCGGAATGCTCAATAGATGTAACGGTCTGGTTGTATTTGAATTCAACGCCGTGCTTTGCAGCGGCGCCGGCTAGTGCGCGAGGTAGCGCATGCATTCCACCCTTAGGGAAGAAGACACCATTCACTGAATCCATATATGCAATAACTGCATAAATTGCGAGGGCTTGTTGCGGACTTACACCGGCATACATTGCTTGAAATGAATAAACTTTTTGAGTTCTTGGATCTTTCAAGAAGTCATTTACCTTTGGTGCCAGTCTGCGGAAGCCGCCAAGTGCAACAAGTCTCGCTAAATTGGGGGTCAATAGATTCAAGGGTGAATCAATGTTGCGGTCGATGAAATCTTTCATCTCATATTTGTAAAGCTTGGTTACGAAGTCAACGTATCTTCCATAACCCGCTGCTTCATCGGGTCCAATTACATTTCGAATCTCTTCTTGCATGCGACCAGTTTCGGCATGAACATCAAGTGTCGAGCCATCATGATAAAACGCGCGATACAAAGGCTTTAATGGAAGTAATTCCATCCAGTCTTCAAGTTTTTCACCAACACAGGAGAGTGCATCTTGAATTAAATCTGGCATTGTTAAAACAGATGGCCCAGTATCAAAGGAATATCCATCTTTATTCAATAAACCGTTGCGTCCGCCCGGAACACTTTCGCGTTCGATCACAGTAACTTTTCGTCCCGCACCAGCAAGTCGGAGCGCAGCACTTAAGCCGCCGAGTCCGGCTCCAACAATTACAACGTGATCTGTAGGTCCTTTTACGCGTGCCGGCATTTATTTTCCAATACTTAAAGAGTTCGTTGGGTGGCTATGGTTAAAAGCTGCGTCAGTGCAGCCTTGCCCACTGGGTCAATTTCACCATGTTCGAGGGCTGATTGCGCGCTGGAAGTCATCGAAGAAATAAGTTTTTCAACCTCAGCGAGTGCCCCGCAATCAGTGATGATTTCGCGAATTTTATTGACATGCTCAAGCGCTAAATTCGGATTTCCTAGTGCGCTTTTGATGACCGTCTTGGATTCCTCATCTGCAAGCTCCATCGTTTTGGCTAGAAGAACGGTTCGCTTTCCTTCACGTAAATCATCGCCGGCCGGCTTTCCGGTTTCATCCGGGTTACCAAAAATACCTAGAACATCATCGCGAAGTTGAAAAGCTTCACCGAGTGGCAAACCATAATCAGAGTATGTTTTGAAAAGGCTTTGATCTGCGCTACCAAGTGCTGCACCAAAGTGAAGTGGTCTTTCAATTGTGTATTTACCGGATTTGTATCGAGCAACTTTTAAAGATCTTTCAACTGACTCAGATGCAAATGCTTGTTCATAAATATCGAGATACTGCCCTGCCATTAACTCGACTCGCATCTCGTCATACATTGGAAGTGAACGAATTAAAGATTGGCCGTCGATGCCAGATTGGTGCAACATCTTTGCAGACCAAACTAGCGCTAAATCGCCAAGCAAGATCGCTGCCGAAATTCCAAATTGTTCGCTAGATCCACTTAACTTCTGATTATTGTGCAACGCTTCAAAAGCTTTATGGATTGCAGGTGCGCCACGTCTAGTGTCAGAGGCATCCATTACATCATCGTGCATAAGCGCGCAGACATGGATTAATTCGAGCGATGCACATGCCCGCAAAATTTCAACGCTTGGTTTTGAACCGGTTCCAAGAAATCCAATATATGCGAAGAGTGGGCGAAGCCGTTTTCCACTATCTAAAAGGAAGCGCTCCATCGCCGATGCCACAGGAGCTAATTCAGAGGCGATCTCATTTAGATATTTGTTCTCGACTGCAACAAAGTTAAGTAATTCTTGATTTACTAAATTACGAATCTCTTTGAGGTCATTGGTAGGAGAAAAACTCACGGCGTAAGGGTAACCTGACCCGCTATGGAACATATGACAGTATCGGTGGAGTTTTTTCCACCTAAAGATGACGCTGGGGAAGCGCGTCTCTGGGAGGCTAGTTCTGCGCTGGAAACCATTGCACCTGATTTTATTTCAGTGACATATGGGGCGGGCGGAAGCACTCGTGATCGCACAATTCAAATTACAAAAGAGATTACCAAGCGGACTGGGCGCGGCACTGTTGCGCACTTAACCTGCGTCGGATCAACCAAAGAAGAGTTAATCGAAATCCTTAGTCAATACAAGGGTGCAGGAATAAAAAGTATTCTGGCACTTCGCGGCGATCCAGTTGGGGGACCGGCGGCTAGTTGGGTTACAACCAACGGTGGCTTTGATCATGCCGATCAATTAGTAGAACTTGCAATTAGCCAAGGCGGGTTTGATGTTGGGGTAGCAGCATTTCCCGATGGTCATCCGGCAAGCAACGGCAATTCCGAAAAAGATATCGATGTC
>CANLTP010000011.1 GCA_947494085.1 Actinomycetota bacterium
TGCCACGGCTAGTGAACCAATTGCCGCGACCATTGCCCCGTTATCGGTGCATAAATCCATTGGCGGAATTCGTAGTTGGATACCGGCCTTTGTAGTCCTTTCGAAAGCCAGATCTCGCAACCTGCTGTTGGCTGCCACCCCGCCAGCGATAATCAAAGTTTCGATACCAGCCTCTTTCGCTGCGCCAATTGCCTTAGTAAGTAAGACATCAACAACAGCTTCTTGGAAAGATGCAGCTACATCAGCACGCAGATAACTTGGAGTTTTTGCTAGATATCTTGAGACTGCGGTTTTCAAACCTGAAAATGAGAAATCATATTTGTGATCAATTAAATCTCGAGCCAGAGTAAGCCCTCTTGGAAAATCAATTGCGTCTAGATTGCCAACCTTTGCTTCGCGATCAATCGCTGGTCCACCAGGAAAACCTAACTCCAGAATTCTTGCAATTTTATCGAAGGCCTCTCCAGCTGCGTCATCAATAGTCGAGCCAAGGGTTTTTACATCATCAGTTAAATCATTGACCTGCAAGATAGAACTATGCCCACCGCTAACTAAAAGTGCGATTGCTGAATCAAGTTTGTGATCAGAGTTTAGGGAATCAACTGCGATGTGCGCCGATAAATGATTGACGCCGAAAAGCGGCTTATCAAGAGCTAGCGCCATTCCTGCCGCGCTAGAAGTTCCGACTAATAGCGCACCAATCAATCCGGGGCCAGCGGTAACTGCGAAGGCATCAATATCTTTAATGCCAATCTTTGCATCGGCCAGTGCTTGGGTAATTACATTTGGCATCGCTTCCAGGTGTGCGCGGCTTGCGATCTCTGGAACTACGCCACCAAATCGGGCATGCTCATCAACACTTGATGAAATGACATTTGCTAATAATTTACGACCTCGAACAATTCCAACTGCGGTTTCATCGCAGGAAGTTTCGATTCCAAGAACTAAGGCGTCGGAGTTTTTCACATTAACTCCTTGCGCATAACAATCGCTGGCTTTCCTGGACCGTAATAATCTTTGCGGCGCGAAATTTCGATAAAGCCAAATGATTCGTAAAGTGGAATCGCCTCTTCATTTCCAACCCGGACCTCAAGCATTATTGCTTCGCATTTCTGAGTTCGAGACCAATCAATTAATCTGCGCAATAATTCGCGGCCAATACCTTTTCGGCGATGTCCATCTGCAACGGTGATAGTTAAAATATCGGCGGTTCCAGCCAAATTAACCACGCCGGCATAGGCAATTAGCTCTCCTGCTAATTCAGCAACAACATACATCCGCTCTTTACTAGCAAACTCTTCTTTAAACTGCGCCATCGTCCAGGCTTCATGGCCATAACTAGATTTCTCAATTGCAAATGCTGGCACTAAATCAAGTTGGGTCATTGGCCTAAATTTCACTCCGACAGGTGCTGGATATGCATCGGGCCTGCGAACATAAATTGGACTTGAATAAGTTGCGCCGGATTTTGCAATTGAAATAAACGCCTTGGGATCTGGGAATTGATTTAACTCTTCACCATAAATTGGAATTCCATGTGAAACTAGCTGAGATGGTTGGCAAACTTTTGGCTCACCGATTCGTGAACCATCGGTATATCTAGCAAAGAAAACTTCTTTGCGTCTGGCATCAATTGCAACTAAAAAATCTTTATCGGTGAATTGGCTTGCGATTGCATCAAGACTACAAACTCCTGACCAAGAAATTCCCCGCGCAAGTGCGAAACTCTGGGCAAATGAAATTCCTACTCGAAGTCCGGTAAATGGACCTGGCCCCATCCCCACAATTACTTCATCAACTTTGCTCTCTATCGCCAACCCTTCGCTTACTAACTTTGGCAAAACTTCGCCGTGAGAAAGTGCGCCATCATGAAACGATTCAAATAACGTTTTATCACCACTTACAATTGCAACGCTGGTCCGTGCGGTTGAAGTGTCAATCAGAAGATAATTTGTCACAAGTTAAACCCAGCAAATCTCTGACCATGACTGATTAGCGAAACCAACCTTTGGTCATCACTTTCCCCAAATTCAATTTGAATTTCTAGATACTGATCGGCTAAGCGATCTGCCAACCCCTCGCCCCATTCGACAACCGTGATACTTGTTTGAAGATAACTTTCTAAATCTAAGTCATCAAAGATTGCAGTTGAATCGCCTTGTAATCTGTAAGCATCAACGTGGACTAATGGAATTTTGCCTGGATGAATTCTGGAAATAACGAATGTTGGTGAGGTTATATTTTCGATTCCAAGTGCTTGGCCAATGCCTTGGGTAAGTGCTGTTTTTCCGGCCCCTAAAGGTCCAGATAGTAAAACTAGATCACCAGCCGTTAGCTCTTTGCCAATGCGCGCACCCAATTTGTGCATCTCTGCCAGGCTATTGACTTCTATATTTCCAGACACAAGAGAAGGTTACCCAAATATTTTCTGCTAAAAACATGAAAAAGCGGGGCCAGAATTAACTGGCCCCGCAATTTCTAGTACTTCAGGAATTAATCCTGATACTTCATCTCACTTGGTTGGTAATCCGGATCAGTATTTAGATACGGAACCTTAGGGAGAATCGTATTTAAGACAGTCTGACTTGGAACTTTTCCGGTCTTAGCTGAAGAAGCTAGGACGCGAACCCAGGTCATTAACTGCTCTTTTGTAAATGATTCGTGTCCGACGCCAGAAATAGCAACCGGAGCAGTCAAATCAGGTGCACCAGTTGCAGTGAACTTGGTGTAAGTGTCTGGAGTTATTGCATACATCGAAACTGTATTCCAGACTGGCTTGTTCTTTAGTAGGAACGTTATTTCAGGTTGATCTGAAGCCGCAGCAAGTCTCTTCTCCCATGCTGCAAGCTTTGCTTCGTAAACAGCTTTTGCCTTGTTTACATAGAGGACCTGGTTACCTGATACCACTAGACGATCTGCTTCATTTGAAAGCAGAACAACTGGCTTTGAGGTATCGAATTTAGATTTATCAAGTGCAGCTAATTTTGCCACTGCAGCTGGAACTCCTACAACACGTGGATACGCTGCAAGTGTTGCAAGCATCGCATTGACTGCATCGTCACCAGATAGACCGACAGTGAAGCGTCCTTGATCTTCATCTGCAAGAAGTGCCGAGAAATTAGTCTTTGTGTTGTCGTAGAAACCAGCACCTACGACTTCAGCAACACCTTGGCCACCAAAGTAGGCGGTTCCAAGAAAATCTTGGGCATTTTCAAGAATCGCAACAGTTGAGTTAATGCTTCCCTCTGGAACGAGAGTTGCACTTGTTGAGATTCCATCCATATGTCCTGATTTGGTTGGAATACCAGCAATTAGTCCTGCAAGTAAGAGCGCAGAACGTTGTGGAATTCCAGCAGCAGCAAGTGGAGCTGGGTAAGCAATTGGCAGGCTGCCGTAATCAACGCTCCATTGAGTAAGAAGTGCGCCGACCTTTGCAAAGTCACCTAGAACTGCCATATGGCCGGGTACACCCTTTGTTCCCATAACTGTGCAGCCCTTGATTGTTGGATCAAAGAAGACGCTGAAGATATAAAGGAAGTCGCAACCAGACTTCAGTGTGTTACTCACTGAAGGAGCAATTCCTGCAGCAATACCAATCGCATCTGCACCATTTGGATACTTCTCGATATATGGTGTCAAAATTGCGCCAGCCATTGATGCGCCGTAGACAACTGTCTTTTTGATTGAAATACGCTTCTTAGTAATAGTTACTAATTCATTTAGCATCTCAACGCAATCGGCTGTGTTCCAGCCATGCAAACCACTTGAAGAGCAATCATAAGCAGCTATTCCGTAACCAAGTTGAAGCATTGGTTTTACTGTGCTGACCTTATGGTTAACGCTTGTAGGTGACATTTGTTCAACCCCTGTTGGCGGGGTATAAGAAGGATAAGGATATGAAGGACGAACACCGTGCTGCCAGAAGAAGAAGGTGCCATCGTAATTTGTTGGGACCATTGTTCGGTATTTCGCACCATTGCTTAGCGCTCCGTCACAAGTAATAACACCAGTCTTTGCATCTTCCACACAAACTGGAGTGTTAGCTTGCGCTGGCGCCGCAACTGCGACTACCAAACCGGTTGAGATCAGTGCGGCTGCACCAACTGTTGCGATGAGTTTTTTCAGGTTAACGTTTCTCATTTTGTCCTTACCCAACCTTTGGAAGCGCATCAGCAGCGATTGCTGGACGCTGGTAGTTTGAAACAGTTACAGCGCCACTGCCAGAATCGGTTGTGTAAACAACACGCTTTCCATCAAGTGGCTTAAGTAGTAACGAAGCGTCGTATTCACCCAACCAGAAACCAGTGAAGGCTTCGTGAGTTGTGGCTGAATAACCAAGTGGCGCGAATGCAGCGTTACCTAACTTTGCTCCATTTTTTTCCATGTATGAAACTAGCTTTGCGCGAGTTAAATCTTTTCCAGCTCCCATAAGTGCTGAAGTCGCAATATATGCAATATTCATACCATGGAGCACGTTGAAATCCCAACGCTTATCTGCCCCCTTGTTGAAATCGTCATTGATTTTCTTAAATGCCTTAACGAATTCATCATCTGCATCACCGGCAGCTGGTATGTGTGATGCTGAAATAGTTCCAGCAAGAAGCGCTGCACTATTTGCTAGAGGAACGCCTCGTGCACCAAGAATTGTTTGGAATGTTGTTGAATCTGCACCAACACTCATAACCGCCCATTTGGTTGGCTTGTAAGCAAGCGCAGATGCTGTTGCGTAAGCAACTGCAGTCGCTGATGAAACTGCGGCAATGATTACGATATCAACACCGTTGGCCTTTAGCTGACCAATTTGAGTTCCAAGACCAATTGATCCATGGGTTCCTGATACAAATGAAGCAGCAGTTTTCTTTGCTTCAAACTTTAGGCCAGCTGCAGTTAGACCAGCCAGAGCATTTCGGCCGAAGTCGTCAGACTGATACAAAATACCAATCTTCTTATCTGCATACTTTTCCTTTAGGTACTTACCGAGAATTTTTGCCTCTACTGTGTAAGTTCCAAGTCCACCAAAAGTATTTGGATACTTCTTAGGATCGGTATACAAACCACTGTATCCACTGTTTACCAAAATGTCAGGAATTCCTCGGCGGTTAATATCTTTAACCACTGCAAGGTGGGGCTGAGTTCCCACAGATCCGAAGAATGCAAAGATCTTGTCATTATTAATTAATTCTCTTGCTGTTGTGATTGTGACTCCGGCTTTGTAGGTGTCATCTTTAGCTACAAGCTTGATGCTACGACCGTTCACACCACCTTTTGAATTCACATAATCAAAATAGGCGCGTGCTGCGTCATCTATCTTGTTATAACCTGGGCTTGCTCCGCCAGTTTGTGGCAATTGCATTCCTAGAACAATTTCAGTACTGGAAACTCCTGGAACGCTTGCGGCAGTTGCCGAAAGACCATTCATTGCTAAAGATCCCACTAGCGCTGTTGCGACTACGGTGAGAATCAGAGGTTTGCGAAGATTCACTGCATTCACTCTTTCTACTGCACTCTTATCATGGGCGAGGGTTCTGGCCCATGGGCTCAGGCAGGTGCGCCTGAATCTCTGAGTAGATTAACGAATGGTGAACATCAAGTGAAGTGTCAGGCGGCACAAATTTGATAACAATCGGGCAACTTTTAAGCCTGAACGACTCGCCCTTTAATGTTACTAATCAGTATTAGTGCTTGTGCCGATGGCGAATATGTTCTAGGGCGCCGGCCGATCCCCGTGGGTTCCATATAACTGTTAGAAGCAGGAGCAGACCGATTAATAGCGCTGGGAGATAGTTGCTGATGGTTTCAGGGAGCGCTAGCGCCTTGGTTAATCTCTCAATTAGGTCCGGGAGAAAAACAATTACGAATGTGCCAAAAATTGCCCCACCAATTGAGCGCAAGCCACCAATAACAGCAGCGGTTAACAGCAACAACGAAAGATCAGTCGAATAAACACTTGGACCAACTAAACCTCGGAAGCCATAGATTGCACCAGCTAGGCCAGCCAAAGCTGAAGCACAAACAAATGCAATTACCTTTGTTCTTGCGATATTTATACCCGCAAGCGCTGCTGCTACTTCGTTATCGCGAACTGCGCGCCAGGTGCGGCCACTTCTAGTATTTGAAAGATTTAAAACGGCAAAGAGAGCTAGCGCTGCAAAAGGTAGCACGACATAGAGCGACCACTCTTCAATACTTATCTCACCAATCAAATTTGTTAGCCAATTAGGTGGATATCCGTAATCAACAGTAAAACCAATGTCTCCGCCAAATATGGATTCAAATCTAATTGCGATCGATGGGATTGCCAGTGCCATTACTAAAGTTGTTCCCGCCAAATATGGCCCACTTAGCCTTGCTGCTGCAAGTCCTAAGAAAAGTCCAAAAAGCGCAGAAACAAATATCGCCAAAATAAATGCAATCCACATTGAAAACCCAAGCTTTGTTACGAGCAAGGCCGAGCTATAACCACCGACAGCCATGATTGCGCCTTGGCCAAGTGAGATTTGTCCTGATGCACCGGTTAATAAAGTAATTGAAAGAACCGCAATCAATAGCGTTGAGATATTTGCTAATTGGTATTGATTGTAAGGACCAAACTGCATTGAGAGCAGAATAATAAATAGGGAGAAGATAATTGCGAGTCGAGCGCTACGCGCTCCAATAACTTTATGGGTTTTAACTTTAGACACGTCTCACCTCTTTACTGCCGAGGATTCCTTGCGGGCGAATGAAGAGCGCAAGAAGTAAGAAGACGAGAATTGCAAGGAAGACATTTTCTGGGGCGCTATAAACATTTACAAATGCAATGACATAACCGACGATAAATCCACCAAGAACTGAACCGGCCAAACTATTAAGGCCGCCTACGACTGCTGCGGTAAAGCCCACAATTAAAAGTAGATCTAAGGTGTTTGGCGAAAGATTCGTTTTTGGAGTAACTAGAAGCCCCGCGAGTGAAGATGCGGTTCCTGAAATTGCCCAACTCAAAGTTCTAACTGAGCCAACTCTAATTCCACTAAGTCTTGTTACTTCAGGATTAAGTGCGCTAGCCCGCATCGCAAGTCCCATGCCAGTTCTTGTAAAGAATATTGTTGTTAGGACAAGTGTCAGAAAAACAACTCCAATTACAAAGAGATCAAAGCCGGTAATTGCAAGGGTGGTGTTACCAATAGTTAAAGCGTTTGCCGCGACCGGTGAAGGGAAACCTCGCTCTTCACCAGCCCATAAAATTCCAGCTACCGCTTTTAATACACCAAGGATTCCAAGTGAAGCAATTACTGGAATAGTCGTTCGCATTGATTGACTATTTAGTAGCTGTGAATTCTTTCGCGAAGTTAGGGGACGCATTAAACCAAGATCGACAATCGCGCCAAGAATTGCACCGCTAACAAGTGCAATTACAAATGCGCTCCAATATGAATAACCGTTTTGGATTAATTGGGAAGCGATATAGGTGGTGAACATCGCCTGCCCCATTTGTGCAAAGTTAACCACTCCGGCACCACGCCAAACCAGAACTAAACCAAGTGAGACCAATGCATAAATTGCACCTTGTGAGGTTCCCGAAAAGAAGGCAGATAAAAAGGAATCCATTTAATACCCCAAGTACGCGGCTCGGAGGGAAGAATCAGCAATCAATTCTTTCGCTGGTAAATTTGCAATTACTTTTCCAAGAGCTAACAAGATGCCATGGTCAGCAACTGCAAGTGCAGTGTTTGCATTCTGTTCTACTAGCAAAACAGTGAGACCAGTCGATTTACATAATTCGTTTACGGTACTAATTATCTGTGCCGAAATAAGTGGTGCTAGGCCTAGAGATGGTTCATCTAGCAACAATAATTTTGGACGAGAAACAAGTGCGCGACTAATAGCCAACATCTGTCGCTCACCACCTGAAAGCGAACCAGCGGGTTCACGGCGACGTTCAAAGAGAATTGGGAAGAGTTCATAAACTTCCTTGGTCGCGATTGCTAAATCACCGCGAGCTATCCGCTTACGGAATAAACCACCTAATTCAATATTTTCCGCAACGCTAAGTTGTGAAATAACGGCATGGCCTTCAGGAACTTGAGCGATGCCACTTCTGACAATCGACTCAACGCTTTTATGGGTTAACTCTTCATCGAACCACTTAATTGATCCACTAGTTGGTCTTTCAAGTCCAGAAATTGTTCTAAGCAGAGTGCTCTTGCCAGCACCATTTGCTCCGATAACAGTTGTGATGCAGCCAGGCTTGGCTTGAAAGCTAATGTCATTTAGCGCTTTGATTGATGCGAATTCAGTTACTAAATTAGAAATAATAAGCATTAAGCACCCAACTTTGAATTCTCATCAGATTTATCAGTATGACCCAAATAGGCCTCAATAACTGCTGGGTTTTTCTTAACCTCATCATAGGTTCCGGAGGCAATTAATTTTCCAAAGTTTAAAACACTTACTGAGTCTGATATTTCGCTAACAAAATCGACATGATGTTCAACAATTAAAATAGCGCAACGTCGCTTCAACTGCTTAATCAGAGCAGCTAACGCATCAATATCATCTTGTCCTAATCCAGCAGCAGGTTCATCCAGAAGTAATAACGTTGGATTTGTTACTAGCGCACGTGCCAAGGCAACTCGCTTGGTATCTGGATAGCTAAGTTCTGAAGGTTGGCGACCAATTAAAGAAGCACCACCAACCCAAGCAAGGGCCTCTTCGGCTCGCTGCACTAATTTCGCTTCGGTCTTTCCAGATAGCCCTAAAATTTCTTTAACGAAATTTGGTTTATGTTTTTTATCTGCCCCAACCATTACATTTTGTAGAACTGAAAGTTCATTAAATAGTCCAACGCCTTGAAGGGTTCGAGTAATTCCAAGATCAACTAATTCGTGTGGTTTAGGAAAGGCTCTTGCAACGCCATCAAATTCAAATTTTCCAGAATCACTTTTTACAAGTCCAGAGATGCAATTAAATACAGTTGTCTTACCAGCACCATTTGGACCAATTAATCCGACAACACTATTTTTTGGAACTGTAAGTGAGACATCGGTTAGCGCTTTGATTCCACCAAAAGAAACCGAGAGGTTTGAAAGGGCTAGTTGGGTTGAACTCACGCGTAGATTCTAGGCACGCGAGCGGCAATTCGCGTAACTATCTCGTAATTAATCGTCCCGGATGCTGCCGCCCAATCATCTATCGAATATCCATTAGCCCCAAAAACTTCTACCATTTCACCGGCCACTGCATTGGAGTCAGCCCCAAGGTCCACGACGAATTGATCCATGGATACTCGCCCAATAATCGCCGCTTTACGACCCGCAGCAAATACACCTGCGGCGCTACTTGCATTGCGGGGAATTCCATCGGCATATCCCATAGTAATAATTGCTAGCTTGGTATCACGCGATGTGGTTTGAGTGCCACCGTATCCAACTGGCGAACCAGACGGAACGCGCTTTACCAAATGAATTTCAGCTTTTAGTGTCATCGCAGGTTCAAGCTCTAAATTCTGAGATGAGCCAAGTGTGTTTACATCTGGGCTCAGGCCATACATTGCAATTCCTAAACGAACAATATTCTTATGCGAATTTGGATTAGTTAGTGTTGCTGCAGAATTGGCTAGATGAATATATTTTGGAGTTATTCCAGTTGCAATTAATTCAGCTAACTTGCTCTCAAATTCCAGTATCTGACTTTGGTTTGCAATTTCATCAGGTTCATCTGCTCTAGCAAAGTGCGACCAAAATCCGACAACTTCAATATCTGCGCCCTTTGCTGCAATTAAAAACTCCGGCCACTCACCCAATAAACCACCTCGGGTCATTCCAGTGTCTACTTCGATATGAACTCGTGGCTTTTTTCCGAGTGCCTTTCCGGCCGCAACAATTACCTCTAAATGTTTTAGCGAAGGAATTGCTAGATCGATATCGAGTTCAATCGCCTGCATAAAATCTGAACTCGGTGGAGTTAGCCAGGAAATAATTGGAACTTTTATTCCAGCTTCACGTAGCAAAATCGCTTCCTCTAATAACGCAACGCCTATCCAGGTAGCACCGGCATCAACCGCACACTTTGCAACCGGAATCAGGCCATGCCCATAAGCATCCGCTTTAACAACTGCAAGAATTTGCGCTTGGGTCTTGGATTTAACTAACTTAATATTATTTGAAATTGCATTTAAATTTACTTCAACAAAAGCGCGCATTATTTAACCTCGACAATCACCATAGCTGACGCAATTCCGGCATCGTGCGAAAGTGTTAAGTGGACGTTATGTCCGGCGAGACGAACCGCCATTTCGCCAGAGAATTCAAAGTTTGGCTTTCCTGAAGCTTCACTAACTACTTCGGCTTCTTGCCAATTAAATGCTGCCTTTGCATTAAGCGCTTTAGCCAACGCTTCCTTCGCCGCAAATCTGGCAGCCAAACTGGATAAATTCAACTTTGCTTCATTTGGCGTAAACACTCTAGTCAGAAGTCCAGGGGTGCGCGCTAAGGATTCTTCAAAGCGATCAATTGCAACTACATCGATTCCGATTCCTAAAATAGAGCTCATCACGAAGGCTGTTTCTTTGATGGAATAAATCGATCTATCGCAATCACCGCAACGAGTAACGCCCCACCAATAAATACCCCGCCAATTAGATCTGAAAACCAATGAGTATTTCTAATCAGGGAGACCATTACAACGATAAAAGTTATTAATCCAACTATTGGATACAGGTTAATTCCCTGAAATGGTGCGCGATTTGTATAACGGTAAATCAAATATGCCAGGAGTCCCCAACTAACTAAAGCGTTTGATGCATGTCCACTTGGATAAGACATCCCATTTGCGAATAAGACATCTATTGAGAGTCTTGGTTTAGTTCTTCCTATATATATTTTAGTTAAGCCAACAACAACATTGAGTGCCAGTAAAGCAAGAATTGAAAGATTAACTGGGCGGAAAGACTTAAATCTCCAACCGATAAAGCTGGCCGAAATCAAAAGCACGGTCGCAGTAAACCAACGCAGACCAAGGTCATCTAGTCCAATTAAAATGTGCCCCGCAAGGCCGGTAAATTTTGGATTCTTTAGATTTAAAATGTAATGATCAAGTTCATAAATCCAACCACGAGTTAGAACTTGTTGGGTAATGAAAAGAAATCCCAGAAGCAAGAGTCCGGATACTCGAAGGGCATGAAACATTTCAGCCCGCCGTTTATCTAAGAGATCAATCGTCATTTCACTCAACAGTTACCGACTTGGCAAGGTTACGTGGCTGATCAACATCGTTGCCACGCGCAATTGCCATTTCGTATGCGATTACTTGAAGCGGAACAACTGAAAGCACTGGTTGTAAGAATTCATGAGTGGTTGGGATTCGAACTAAATGATTTGCGGCAGCAAGTGGCGAATCTGCAATCGCAATTATCACTGCGCCTCGGGCTTTAACTTCTTGAATATTCGAGGCCATTTTCTCTGCCAATAACGAGCCAGCTGCGGGCATGATTGCTACAACAGGTGTTCCATCTTCAATTAAAGCAATCGGACCATGTTTTAATTCGCCACCAGCAAAACCCTCAGCATGCATATATGCCAATTCTTTTAACTTAAGGGCGCCTTCAAGCGCAGTTGGAAAACCAACATGTCTACCTAGAAATAACATCGAGGTTGATTTACTAAATTTTCTAGTTAATTCACGTAGCGGTTCTACCGTCTCTAATACCTGTTCAACTTTTGCAGGCAGCTCAGATAGTTCGGACTCTATTTCAGTCATTAATTCGGCTGAGATTGTGCCTCTGATACGACCTAAGTGAAGTCCGATTAAATACATTGCAATTAGTTGAGTCTCAAAAGCTTTAGTTGATGCCACTGCTATTTCTGGACCAGCATGAGTGTAGAGAACTGCATCTGATTCTCGTGGAATAGTCGAACCATTTGTATTGCAAACTGCAAATACTTTGGCGCCTTTTTCCTTCGCGTATCTCATTGCCATCAAAGTATCCATCGTTTCGCCAGATTGTGAGATTGGGATCAGAAGAGTTTTACTGTCAACACTTGGCTCGCGATAGCGATATTCAGATGCGAGTTCTACATCTACTGCAATATTCGCCCACTTTTCAATTGCATACTTTCCAACTAAACCTGCGTGATAAGCGGTTCCGCAAGCAATGATTACGACCTTATCGATATTCTTTAAATCGATACCTTTTGTTACATCGCTTTCCAAGCCAGAAATTCTTCCAAGCAAAGTATCTGCAATTGCTTTAGGTTGTTCGAAAATTTCCTTAAGCATAAAGTGTTCGAAGCCGCCACGTTCTGCCGCACTGGCGTCCCAAGAGATTTCATATTCATTATGTGGCAAGGTTTTTCCTGCAAGATTTGTGATGACAATTGCATCGGCTGTTATATCTGCAACTTCATCCTGTCCTAATTCAAGAGCGCGCTTGGTGTGAGAAATAAAAGCAGAAACATCAGAAGCTAGGAAGTTCTCGCCATCTCCGACACCAACTACAAGTGGTGAATTTCGGCGGGCACCAACTATTCGTCCAGGTTGATCGCTATGGATTGCAAGCAGTGTGAAAGACCCACGCAACTGTTGGCAGACTTCGCGCATCGCAGCGGCTAAATCGCCACCATGCTTCTTGCGAGAATCACTTAGAAGATGGGCGACAGATTCGCTGTCGGTTTCAGATTTAAATATATGTCCAGCTTTTTCTAACTGCTGACGTAGTTCTAAATAATTCTCAATAATTCCATTATGAATTACCGCTAATTTTCCTTCATTATCTAAATGTGGATGTGCATTTTCATCGGTTGGTCCACCATGTGTAGCCCATCTGGTGTGACCGATTCCGCTATGAGAATTTGGAACTTTATCTCCCAAGATTTCTTCAAGGTTTCCTAATTTACCGGCACGTTTTTCAATCCAAAGTTTTTCACCAGCATCTGTAATTAGCGCAATTCCGGCAGAGTCATATCCGCGATATTCAAGTTTTCGCAGCCCCTCTAAAACTGGTCCAAGTGCGAGATCTTTACCGGTGTAACCAACAATGCCACACATTTAAAAAGCTCCTTCTTGAGGTTAGGAGAATTAGAAGATTACGAGAGTTCTAATCTTACTAGCGTTGCTAGTTTCTGAGCGATTTCGCCAGCCACTACTTCACTCTCGGCTTCCACCATAACTCTTACTAAAGGTTCAGTTCCGGATGCACGCAGCAAGATTCGACCGTTTGCTCCAAGTTTCGATTCGCTATCTCCAATTGCAGCAGCGATTGCTTTCGATGTTGTGAGATTAGCCTTGTTAACTCCATCAACATTTATCAATACTTGTGGAAAGCGAACCATAATTTTCGCTAATTCGCTTAAAGATTTCTTAGATTTTGCCATGACTGACATAAGTTGTAGCGCGGTTAGTAAACCATCTCCGGTGTTTGCAAAATCTCGCATAATTATGTGGCCTGATTGTTCGCCACCAAGTTTGTGGCCGTTGGCCAACATATTCTCTAAAACGTAACGGTCGCCAACCGGTGTCTTCTCAAACGCAATCCCGGTTTCAGTCATTGCTTTAATGAATCCAAGGTTGGTCATAACAGTTCCAACAACGGTCGCAACTTTCCATTCCTTCGCCAAAATAGCGAGAATGTAATCGCCATCGACCAGGTTTCCTGATGCATCAATTGCTAAACAGCGGTCGGCATCTCCATCATGCGCAATACCTAAATCGGCGCCATGTTTCTTTACTTCTGCAATTAAATTCTCTAGATGCGTAGATCCACAATTTTCATTAATGTTTAAGCCATTTGGTTGGTTTGAAATCGCAATTACTTCGGCGCCAGCACGGGCATAAACTTCTGGTGCAACTTCTGATGCAGCGCCATTTGCACAATCCACAACTACTTTAATTCCACTTAGATTTACGGAGAGCGAAGAGAGCAAGTGGTAGATATATCTTTCGGCTGCAGATTCATCAACAATCACGCGACCAACGCCTTTACCAACTGGGCGGTCCCAAGGTTCATTTAGACGAGCTTCGATTGCAGTTTCCAGAGCATCATCTAATTTTCCGCCGCCTTTAGCGAAGAATTTGATGCCGTTATCTGGCATTGGATTATGTGAAGCGCTAATCATTACGCCAAGATCTGCGCCACTTGATGCAACTAAATGTGCAATTGCAGGTGTTGGAAGAACTCCGACTTTATAAACATCTACGCCAGCACTTGCTAGGCCCGCAACAATTGCAGCTTCTAGGAATTCACCAGATGCACGAGAGTCTTGACCGACAATTGCTTTAGGTCGAATCTTTGAGATTGCGCCGACTTCGCCTAATACATGCGCAGCAGCAACTGCTAAATCGAGTGCTAGTTCTGCGGTGAGATCGACATTGGCGACACCTCTGACACCATCAGTGCCAAAGAGAGCCATGATTGCGAAGTGTGAATTAACGCTTGCTGTATTGAGAACGCTTACGAGCCTTCTTTAGGCCGTACTTCTTACGTTCGATAACACGGGCATCACGTGAAAGGAATCCAGCCTTCTTGAGTGAAGCACGGTTTGCATCACGATCGATTTCATTAAGAGCACGAGCAACACCTAAACGAAGTGCGCCAGCTTGTCCTGATGTTCCGCCACCGTTAATGCGTGCGACAACATCGAATTCATTTTCAGCACCAACTGTGCGGAATGGTTCAGACACTAATTGTTGGTGAACTTTATTTGGGAAATAAACTGCTAATTCTTTGCCGTTAACTGTCCACTTTCCTGAACCAGGAACTAAGCGAACGCGTGCAACTGCTTCTTTACGACGACCTGTTCCGCCACCAGGCGCAAGAACACCTTTACGGCCAGGTGCAATACCAGGAGTTGATGATGAATACGATGTTGGAACTTCTTCAACATCGGTATCGATTGCGGTATCAAAATCA
>CANLTP010000012.1 GCA_947494085.1 Actinomycetota bacterium
ATGTTTATCAGAGGGTTCTATGGGGAGTGCTGCGGTTGCAACAACTGGCTAATTGTAACCTACTAAATTACCTTGCGACGCCAAGTCGCATATTTCAAAGCTAGCGGATCTGTAATTTGTGCGTATTTTCGCCCAGTTGCACGCGTTAATAATAAATCTGCAAACTCTGGATTACGCGCAAGTATTGGGCCATGCATGTATGTACCAAAGATATTTCCACTTACAGCGCCATCATATTTACTATCGCCATTGCCATGGCCAGTAATAACTTTCCCGAAAGCTTGTGCTGTTGGGCCCAATATTGTGCGTCCCATATGATTTTCAAATCCAGTTAATTCGAAGCCCAGAACGCTCGAAGTGGTTTTGATGTCACCAACAAAACGTTTATCACCAGGAACACTAGTTACATCTAATAAGCCAAGACCATCCACTTCTTGGCCATTTGCTACAAAGCTATTACCAATAATTTGGAAACCAGCACAGACTGCAAGAATTACTGCACCTCGCTCGATTGCCATATGCAAAATATTTAAATTATCTCCACGTTGAAGCGCTTCAAGGCTCAATAACTGGGCAGCATCTTCTGCGCCCCCTAATAAATAAATATCACCGTTTGTTGGTAGATCATCGTTATAGGTGACATCAACAATGTTTGCAGTGATTCCATGAAATTTTGCGCGGAACTCTAAGACTTCAGCATTGCCTTGATCGCCATATGTTCCGAGTAGTTCGTTATGAATCCGAACTATTTTTATCTGACTCATGAATTCACCAACTCATGGAAGGCCGTGTATGCGGCGAGCACGTGAACGTCTGCACCTGATTCAAATTTAGCTATCGCATCATCAAAACTAGATGCTATATCTGCTTCGATTCCTTCGACATGCAATCTGTAAGCGATATCTAAGGCACGTTCACCACAAACTACGATGCGCTTTCCTGAAAGACCACTAAATGAAATATCCCAGAGCCAAGAGGTATCAATTCCATCTACCTCACGAGCATTGACAATTAATACTGCGTTCTCACCGGTTACGGATTTAAGTGCTTCGGTCCATGATGCTGGATTTTTGGTCAATCGAATATTTGCTTTAACGCCATTACAGATTTGATCAACGCTACGTTCTAAAGATTTCTCGTCGATTGCGATTGGTTTCGCGCCAAAAAACTTTCCAACCACATTTGCCATGGTCGCATTTCTATAAGCCGCGCTACCAGGTTCAAAAGTTTCATCTGGGTTCGAATTCGATAGGCCACATGCACACTTGTAATTATTGCGAACCCACTTCAAGTATTTTCCGCATGAAGGACAGACCGCGGCATCTTTATGCTTATTGCCACCAAAAGAAATTTTCTGAGATTGTGCCGCACTATTTAAAGCAAGGGCTACAAAGGGATCATCAATATCGCCAACAAATAAGGTTTCCGGCGCCGCGCTTGCACTCTTCGCCCATCTATCTGCAACCCGTTTTACTTCATGCATGCGATGTAGTTGATCTCTAGTTAAGTTGAGCAAGAGAACTACTTTTGGCTTGGCTTCTTCGATGACTCGAGATAGGTGTAACTCATCTACTTCAAGAACCGCATACTCAGATTTAGCCATAAGGGCTGCGGCCACACCCCGTTCTAGGTTTGAACCGGATGGACTTGTTGTGACGCCGCCTAGCTTAGAAATAATTGAAACCAAGGCTTTAGTGGTTGATGTTTTGCCGTTCGTTCCAGAGACACAGATTATCTTCTTGCCTTTGGCTAATTCGGAAATTGCTTTTGGATAGAGCGCTAATAAAACGCGGCCAGCAATTGTTTCACCAGATCTACGTAAGAGCTTTTTTGAAAGCAGCGCTGAAAATTTTGCAATAAAGATTGAAAGCTTTAGTCTCACTTGCAACCTCTTAATCTACTCTGACAACTCCTGTTGGAGTCGCGAGATGAACTGCAACAATTCCAGAATCTCCATCATTTGCAGATGGATCAAGCCACTCAACTTCGATATCACTTCCGATTGCCTTCTCTAAATCTGATCCAATCCAATCTGAAATAGTCTTTTCATCACCAGCAATTTCGACTTTAACAATCTTTGAAATAGCTTTTCCATCTGTTGATGGATGGACAAGTGTCAACCACTGAATAAAGAATGGAAGTTGCTTATCATTTAAAAGTTCAAGAATTCCGATTTGCTTCCAAGACAAATCATTACCATCTGGCTTCTTTCGATGTCCTTCAACAGCAGGACGTCCAAGTCGAGATTCGATTGGTGAAATATCATCGCTCGCTAATACCCAAGTTAACCAACCGCCGCCTTCGGCCGCACGTTTTGAAACAGCTTTGCCAAATGGTGAAGAATCTGCTGCTGGATGATCTAATGGACAAACAACTTCTAGGTAATGACCGTTTTGTAATGGAAGTGTGAAGTTTCGAGTTCCAAATCTTGGGTGAACACCACCGTCGACAAAAGTACTTCCCAGGCGAGAACCAAGGCGTTGCACGGTATCTGCTAGTTGGTCATGTGAAGTTACATATGAGATGTGGTCTAAGCGCATAGGGAAATAATGCCGTATGACAACGGATGCTAATTACCACTTTTGGCACAAATTAGGGGTTCTGGGGCGATTTTCCCCGTTAAAAAGAAGGAATCCACCACTGAGTCAATACATTCATTACCTTGATTATGGCCGGTATGGCCATCACCATTTAAGGTCAATAACTTTGCATTGGTAAACACCTTTGTTAAATCTTGTGCCCATTTATAAGGAGTTGCTGGATCATTTGTAACACCAATTACCAAAATCGGTGAAGTTTTTATCTCCTTCAATGGCATTGGTGGAAGTTGTGGCTCACTCTTCCAATATTTGCATGGCAGCCCAGCAAAGTTTAGGTAGGGCCCAAATATCGGAGCCACCTTAATAAATTCTTTGCGGTCGAGGGTCATCTCACCAATGGTTCTTGGTTCTTTCCAATCGAGACAGGTGATGACAATCGAAACATCGGTTTGATTGCTGTAATAACTTCCATCCGAGGCCCGATTGTTATATTCATCTGCTTGCTTGAACATTTCTTTCGTCTCTCTTTTTGTAATTGCTTGATCTAACATCTTCTTTAAATCTTTCCACCCATCTCCGGAATCATATAAAGTCGTTGCGATAGCAGTTATCACAGTTGATTGAGTGGCCACTCTTCCATCTGGACTTTTTAATGGATTGACCCCAGCCTGGGATAGTAAATTTTTAATATCAGAAAGCTTAAATCTTTTCTGAGCTGCCAAGAAATTATTTAGGGCTTTATCAAATGCTATTGCTTGTGCGAGTTGTTGGTCTCGTGTTGAAACATTTGGCGACACCGCACCATCTAAAACAATTCGCCCTACTGATTCTGGAAATAAGGCTGCATATAAAGTTCCTAAATAAGTGCCATAACTTTTCCCTAAGAAATTTAACTTCTTTTCGTTAAGCAAAATTCGGAGAATTTCCATATCTTTTGCTGCCTCTAGCGTGCTGTAATGTGGCAGCTTTGAACCTGCAGCTTTAGCGCATTTATCCGCAAAGTCTTTAGAAATTGCCACCAAAGCCGAGATACTAGCTGCCTTCCCGTCGTTGGCTTCAGTGTTCAAAAATGCATCTTCTTCGCTATCCGAAAGGCAACGAATTTCACCCGATTCATTTACACCTCTTGGGTCAAAGCCGACTATGTCATATTTGCGATTTATCTTGCTAGACATAATGTATTCAGCGTTATACGCGTAGAACGTCGCCGACCCCCCAGGTCCACCAGGGTTTACAACTATTGCACCTAATTTATTTTTCTGATCTGAAGCGTTGTGACGCAGGACTTCGAGAGCAAAACTTTGATTATCAACTTTCTCATAATCAACAGGCACCTTGAATGACGTGCATTGATACCCGTCATAGCAATCTCGCCAATTTAATTCTTGAGATTTGTAGTCTTCTAAAGTCCAGGTTTCAGAATCTTTACTAAGGATAAGAACAGAGAAGCCAAGAGCAAATATTATTGCTAACGCAAGCAATAAAGGTTTGTATTTCAGAGACATTACTTAAGTAGAACCATTAGTGCTTCTATCGTTAGAAGCGGAGCCGCATTATGTGAAAGATTTGTTCTTGCACTCATGATCGCCTCTAGTTTTGTGAGTGTTGCTTCAGGAGTCGTTGATTCGGCAATCTTAGTTATTTCAGAAATTAGATCAGTATTTATAATTGAGTCTAGAGAATTAGATTGAATTAAAAGTATGTCGCGATAAAGCGTAGCGATATCAAGTAGCGCGCGATCCAAATAATCTCGCACCATTCTTGTTGTGCGTGACTTCTGTTCTTTCTCTAACTCTTTAACTGCTTTCGATCCGCCTTGAGTTAATTTCGAACCTTGCTGGCCCCAAGCTTCTTTGAGCGCCGAAATTTCAGCGTCATCGCGTCTTTCTGCCTCTTCTTCAGCTTCCGCCTTGGCTGCTTCAACCAATACTTGTGCGGCTTTAAATGCAGATGCAATATCTGTAATTATTAGTGAGATTTTTAAAATTGCCTGCCGTCTAGTTCTTGCCTCTTCGCTCTTTGCTAAATGTCGGGCGCGGCCGATATGTCCTTGCGAAGCACGCGCTGCAAAATCTGCCATTGCTGGTGAAAACTTTTCTTTCTCTAATAGTTCTGCGACTGCCGCAATTGAGGGTGTTCGCAGAACTAAACTTCGCGTTCTAGATCTAATTGTTGGAAGCACATCTGTAGAACTTGGTGCACAGAGCAACCAAACAGTTCTAAGGCCTGGCTCTTCGATCGCTTTCAAAAGCGCGTTAGCGGCAGATTCGGTAAGCCGATCTGCATCTTCCATAACAACCACTCGATAATTACCAACCGCGGGGCTCCAAGAAGCCCGAGTAATTAATTCGCGCACTTCATCGATCTTGATAGAAAGTCCTTCAGTCTTTATTAATTCAACATCCGCATGGCTTCCAGTTATTGCGGTTTTGCAATCAGTGCACTCATTACAGCCACCGGTTTTACATACTAAAGCTGCGGCAAAAGCTAGTGCGGCATTGCTGCGACCAGAACCCGGTGGCCCAGTAAAAAGCCAAGCATGCGTCATCTCTTGTGATTGGTTTGTTGAATCAGATGCTGCTGATACCGCGTCCTGCAAAATAGAAATAACATGTTCTTGGTCAATTAAATTATCGAAAACCGAAAGCGCGCTCACTATTTTCTAAATCGTTTCTTCTCAGTTAAATTCTCTTTTAATTGGGGCAGACTTAAAACACGCTCGATAATCTGTTCGTGGATACTCTCTTTATCTTGAGCGGCATCAACTACAAAATAACGCTCAGGATCAGAGCCAGCAATGTTTAGAAATTCTTGACGGATACGCTCGTGAAAAGCTAAAGGTTCAGCCTCTAAACGATCTAATGAATGCAATCTAGAGAGCCCTAATTCAGCTGGAATATCCATAACAATCGTCAATGTCGGTGCAAGATTTTCAGTTGCCCAACGAGAAATTCTTGCTACTTCAGATGGTTGCAGAATTCGGCCAGCACCTTGATAAGCAACAGATGAATCTAAATATCGATCAGTGATTACTACTTGACCTGAAGCCAGTGCTGGTTGAATTAGGGAGTACACATGATTTGCGCGATCTGCGGCATACAACAGAGCTTCGGCTCTTGGAGATATATTTCCGGTTTCAGTATCTAAAAGAATATCTCGCAAGCGCTTGCCTAGAGGTGTTCCACCTGGTTCGCGAGTAAGTAAAACTTCCTTGCCATTTGATTCTAAATACTCTTTTAATAGTTGAGTTTGGGTAGATTTTCCAGAACCTTCGCCACCTTCAAATGAAATAAAGATTCCGCTATGTGTAGTGCCGGTGATGCCACCAAGTTCGCCTCTACTTGCTGCGACAATATCCGACCAGAGTGAGACCGTCGGGCGATCGCGCATAGTGCGATACGAAATAACTCCAACAATTACGCCAATAATTCCGGCGGCAAACATTGTAAAAGCTGCGCCATTGTAAGTAACTTCAAAATTTTCAAATTTATAGGTGTGCCGTCCGATTGCTGCAGCCACTAATGGCGAAACAGCAAGAACAAAAACCAAAGATACGCGAATCAAAGATTGAACGAAGGCAAAAGTTCGGCCGCGCACTTCATCGGCTACTTCAAGGCCAAGCATTGTGAAACCAGTTACCCAGGAGATTCCAGCAAATGCTCCGAGGAGCACGGTAATAAAGATTGCAAGTACTAAGTTTGTCATTAACGAAAGCAGAATTAAGAAGGAAGATGAAATTGTTAGAGTGGCACCAAAAATTCTTCTGCGCGAAAACTGCGCGAATACCTTTGGCCCGAGTGAAATTCCCAGTGCCAGGCCAGTGAATACCGCCCCGAATAAAATTCCGTAAGCGGCATCTCCCGCTTTCAAATCTCCAACAAAGGTTCTGGCGAGACCAATAACTGCACCCGCTGCAAAGAAGGCACCAAGCATTCCAAAAATTAGACCGCGAATAATCTTTGAGCCACTTACAAACTTAAAGCCTTCGTAGAGTGATCGTCCGATGTTCTCGCTAGCTACACCGTTCTTTCCTGGACCTTTTGGAATTTCACGTAACTGATAAACAATCCATGCTGTGTAAAGAAAAGATATTGCATTTATATATAGCGCTAAATCTGCGGTTGATGAATACTCGGCAGGCAAGATACTTGTTGTTCCGACCGAAACTAAAGCAAGTAGTGAGAAAACAATCGCGGCGATTGGCGCGGTTCCGTATGCAGCCAGAAGTGATACTTGATTAGCGCTCTCTAATTTATTTTTAGGAACCATGTTTGGAACAGTCGCCTCTTTCGCTGGTGACCAAAAAAGCGTAAAGCATTCCACCAAAATTGTTGCGGTATACAACCAGAAATAATTACCAACGATTGGAATTGAAAGATATAGAGCAAATCTAAAGATGTCACAAAAAATCATTAATCGGCGGCGATCAAATCGATCAGCAAATACTCCTGCGATTGGCCCAAGTATTACGGCAGGTAATAGCCGAACAATAAATACTCCTGCAATTGCAAAGTTTGCTTTTGAATAATCTCCGCCTGAAAGCTCTAGCGCCATTGCTGTTGTAGCGAGCAAGCCAAGCCAATCCCCAAAAGATGAGAATGCCATCGAGTTCCAGAGTTTTCTAAATGCAGGTATAGATAAAACACTTCTGCTCTCGGTTCCTGCAGGTGCGCCAGGATATGGAAGTGAATTCGGCATGTGCTAAGCCTACTTATGCCGAAGTAGCAGCGGCTTTACCCTTACCTGTCGCCGCTTTTTTCTTGGTTTTAGCCTTGCCTGTGGCCTTAACTGTGTTCTTGGTTAGTGATGGGGCCGCTTTCTTTGCGCGCTTACTACTCTTTTTGACTCGGCTCGCTCCACCATTTTCAACTTCCCAGGCCCGGCGTCCTGCAAGCAATTCAAGTCCGCGCTCTAAAGTTAAAAATTCAACGTTATCGCCTCTGCGCAACGTCGCATTAGTTTCGCCATCAGTTATGTAAATTCCAAATCGGCCATCTTTTACTAGAACTGCTTTCTGGCTTGCTGGATCAATTCCCAAATCTTTAAGTGGAGGTTTTGCAACTCCACGTCGTCGCACTTTTGGTTGTTTGTAAAGTTCGATTGCTTCATCCAAGGTAATTGCAAATAGCTGATCTTCCGAAGTTAGGGTTCGCGAATCTGTTCCGTGAGTCATGTACGGGCCATATCGACCATTCTGAACAGTGATTGCCACTTCTTCGTAATCTCCAAGAGTTCTTGGCAGTGACATTAACTTAAGCGCATCTTCAATTGTTATCGTATCTAGCGTCATTGTCGAAAGAAGTGATGCGGTCTTTGGCTTTGGTGCATCTTTTTTCTTACGAGGCTTCTTGAGTTCTCCAGTTTTCTTATCAACAACCATTTCTGGTTCTGGGAAAACTTCAGTTACATATGGCCCGAATCTTCCAGACTTTGCTAATAGCGGCAGATTAGTTTCGGGGTGAACTCCAAGTTCGCGTTCGCCTGATGGTTGGGCTAATAAATCTATGGCTACCTGAAGCGTAAGTTCATCTGGTGCCATAGTCTCTGGAATGTTTGCAAACTTTCGATCATCGCCAACACCTTTTTGAATGTATGCGCCGTATCGACCGACACGAATTTCAATATCTTCACCCATCTTCATCGTGTTAATTTGTTGAGCATCAATCGCACCAAGGTCGGCAGCAAGTGCTTCTAGGCCAGGGTTTCCTTCGGTGCCAAAGAAAAATTTAGTTAGCCAAGTAATTCGATCCTCTTCACCATTTGCAATTCGATCTAAATCTTCTTCCATTGAAGCGGTGAATTCGTAATCCACTAACTTCCCAAAGTGTTGTTCAAGTAATCCAGTTACCGAGAAGGCGAGGAAGGTGGGAACAAGTGCCCGGCCGCGTTTAGCTACATATCCACGATCTTGAATTGTGCTCATAATTGACGCGAAAGTTGATGGTCTTCCGATGCCTAACTCTTCAAGTTTTTTAACCAGAGTTGGTTCGGTATATCTAGCTGGTGGCTTTGTTTCATGGCCTTCGCAGATGTAATTTGAAACCTTAATCGAATCTCCAACTGCCATTGCTGGCAATCTTTTATCGGTCTCTGCGCTCTCATCCTCGCCAGCTTTATCTTCAACAATTTCTTCATATGCAGCCAAGAAACCAGCAAAGGTAACGACTGAACCATTCGCTCTAAATATTGCTGCAGCGCCAGTCTTTGTTTCAACATCAAAATCAACGCGCATCTGCATTTTTTTAGCATCTGACATTTGAGATGCAATTGTGCGCTTCCAGATCAAATCATAAAGTGAGAATTCATCACGTGAAAGTTCTGGAGCTAATTCACCTGGTGTTCTAAAAGTTTCACCTGCTGGTCGAATTGCTTCGTGGGCTTCCTGTGCATTCTTTGATTTTCCTTCATAAACACGTGGTGTTGCCGGAATGTAGTCAGCACCATATAAAGATTTTGCAGAACTTCTTGCTGATTCAATTGCACTTTGAGAAAGCGTTACTGAGTCGGTACGCATGTAAGTGATGTAACCGTTTTCATATAACCGTTGTGCAACGCGCATTGTTAACTGTGCGCCCCAGCCAAGTCTTGATCCAGCATCTTGCTGCATTGTCGATGTTGTGAACGGAGCTTTTGGTCGTTCAGTTCTTGGAGATTCTTCAGTTGATTTAACAGTTAAAGATTTACCGGTAAGGCTCTGGACTAATTCATTAGCGCCAGCTTCATCTAATAACAAAATGTTTGCGACTGATTTCTCTTTTAGGCCACCGTTTGCATCAAAGTCATTTGTTGCCGCAACTCGCTTGCCATCTAGCGAAAGTAATCTGGCGTTGAATCCGGCTTCGCATTGCGCCGTTAAATCCCACCACTTTGATGAAATAAAAGCCATGCGTTCGCGTTCGCGTTCCACAATTAGCCTTGTAGCAACAGATTGCACGCGGCCAGCAGAAATTCTTGGCATTACTTTCTTCCACAAAACCGGTGAAAGGCGATATCCGTAAAGACGATCTAGAACTCGACGTGTTTCCTGCGCATCTACCAAGCGATAATCGAGATCGCGAGTTTCATTAGCGGCTTTTTGAATCGCTTCTTTTGTAATTTCATGAAAGACCATTCGGCGAATTGGAATTTTTGGGCGAAGAACTTCAATTAGGTGCCAAGCGATTGCTTCACCTTCGCGGTCCTCGTCCGTTGCCAGAATTAATTCATCGGCATCTTTCATAAGCGCTTTTAATTCAGATACTTTCGCTCGCTTATCTGGATTAATTACATAAAGCGGCTCAAAGCCCTCTTCAATATTTACGCCCTCTTTAGCCCAAGCAATCTTCTTGTATTCCTTTGGAATGTCGGCAGCGCGTTGTGGCAGATCGCGAATATGCCCTACAGATGCTTCGACGACGTAGTCATCTCCCAAGAAGCCGCCAATTTTGCGCGCCTTCGCGGGAGATTCTACGATTACAAGTTTTATGCCCATAATCTTTTGGGGAAGATCCTAACTTTTGTAGTACTCGTTTAAGTGTTAAGAGATGCTAGTTGATGCGCGACGATTGCGAATCAATGCATACACAATTATCAAAGTCGCTACCAAGGCAATCGCCATTGAGTAATCGGTGTTGTCACCGAGTGCAAATCCAACAATTGCTGGAGTTACAAGCAAACCAACTAGGTTCATAACTTTGATTAATGGGTTGATTGCCGGACCAGCAGTATCTTTAAATGGATCTCCAACTGTGTCACCAACAATTGTTGCGTGATGTGCATCAGATCCCTTACCGCCGTGGTTTCCATCTTCAACCATCTTCTTCGCGTTATCCCACGCGCCACCAGAGTTAGATAGGAATACCGCCATTAGCGTTCCAGTGCCAATTGCACCAGCAAGGTAAGCACCAAGTGCGCCAACACCTAAACCAAAACCAACTGCGATTGGAGCCATAACTGCAAGCAGCCCTGGTGTTACCAATTCGCGAAGTGAATCACGTGTACAAATATCAACAACGCGACCGTATTCTGGCTTTTCGGTTCCCTTCATAATTCCTGGGTGCAATCTAAATTGTTCGCGAACTTCATGAACAACCGCTCCGGCTGCTCTTGAAACTGCGTTAACTGCAAGTCCTGAGAACATGAATACGACTGCGGCGCCAATAATTAATCCGACCAAGTTACGTGGATCTGCAACATCAAGAATTCCTTGATATTGAAGTGCAACTTCTGCGTCGCCAACAGCCTTGTGAACAGCTTCTTTAATTGCATCAGTAAATGCACCGAAGAGCGCTGTTGCAGCAAGAACTGCGGTAGCAATTGCGATTCCCTTTGTGATTGCCTTAGTTGTATTACCAACTGCATCTAGTGATGTAAGAATTTGTGCACCTTCGCCTTTAACGTCGCCAGACATTTCAGCAATGCCTTGAGCGTTATCTGAAATAGGTCCGAAGGTATCCATCGCAACAATTACACCAACAGTTGTTAGCAAACCGGTTCCTGCAAGTGCGACCGCGAATAGTGAAAGAACGATAGATCCACCACCAAGTAAGAATGCACCGAATACAGATGCTGCAATCAATAGTGCAGAATAAACAGCTGATTCAAAACCAACTGAAATACCAGCAAGAATTACAGTTGCTGCGCCAGTCTTAGAAGAGGCTGCAACATCATTTACTGGGCGCTTACCAACTTCAGTAAAGAAGCCAGTCAACAATTGAATTGCTGCGGCAAGTAAAATTCCAATTAGAACTGCACCAATTGCAAGCACGCGAGGATTTACATCGGCTGCTGCCGCTTCTGGTGTCAGGCCTGACATCTGCATTAGTGAAGAAGGTAAATATGTATATGTTGCGAATGCAACTAGAACTGCAGAAATTATTGCCGACAGGAAGAATGAGCGGTTAATTGCCTGCATTGCTGACTTATCTGTTGGGCGAAGTCGAGTGATAAAGATTCCGATAATCGCTGTAACAATTCCGATTGCTGGAACGATGAGTGGGAAAATTAAGCCCGCATCGCCAAAGCCTGCTTTACCTAGAATCAAAGCTGCAACAAGTGTTACTGCATATGATTCAAATAGATCCGCAGCCATACCAGCGCAGTCGCCAACGTTATCTCCTACGTTGTCAGCAATTGTTGCTGGGTTACGAGGATCATCTTCTGGAATTCCTTGTTCAACTTTTCCAACTAGGTCAGCACCAACATCTGCTGCCTTTGTAAAGATTCCGCCACCAACGCGCATAAACATTGCGAGCATTGCTGCGCCGAAACCAAATCCTTCAAGAACTGCTGGAGCATTCTCTTTGTAAATCGCAACAACAAGTGATGCACCAAGAAGTCCTAATCCAACGGTTGTCATACCAACTACGCCACCGGTTCGGAATGCAATCTTTACGGCATTAGCCGCAGACTTCTGTCGGGCTGCTTCAGCAACGCGAACATTTGCGCGAACTGCAAGCCACATTCCGTTGTATCCAACAGCTGCAGAAAATACTGCGCCGAGCAAGAAGAAGATTGATCGACCTAGACGAATATCAAATTCCCCAGGTAGTGCGAAAAGCAAGAAGAAAACAATTCCTACAAAGTAGGAAAGGGTTTTAAATTGACGGTTTAGATATGCGGCTGCACCCTCTTGAACGGCGGCGGCAATCTCCTGCATTTTCTCGGTTCCTTCATCCGCAGCTAAGACTTGAGCGCGAAGGGCATATGCAATGGCTAGCGCCACTAATGAAATTCCCAGAACTACATAAACGTAGGTCAGGTTGGAACCAGTTACTTGGACCAGATTTTCCACGAAGATCTCCTATATGTGTGCGTCGTTGAACCCATGAGGTCGAAAGATTACACATAGAACCACTGAGAGATGCAAATAAATAGGTATGCCGCAGATTACTTGCGCTCAATTTCACCTCTGAGACCAGATAACCTAGCCGCAATGAACTTAGAAGCGATGAACTTAGCCGCCACGAACTTTCTTGATGCCAACTCAATCGTCTCCAGCCTGGGATTGATTGGGGTCCTTGGCATTATCTTCATGGAGACCGGATTATTAATTGGCTTAATTTTCCCAGGCGGCGAGGTTGTCTTCTTGGCCGGTATTGCCGCTTCTGGCTCTGGAGCAGTTCTTTTAGGTGATGCCAAACTCTCTGCTCCACTTTTATTTGCACTCGCACCTGTAGCTGCAATTGCAGGTGGTGAGGTTGGATATTGGTTTGGCAAAAAATATGGCCGAACATTTTTTGAAAGAGCAAACACTCGATTCTTTAATCAAAAAATGGTTACGACTACTGAAAAGTGGTTAATCAAATATGGTCCGCGCAAAGCTCTGGTATTTGGCCGATTTGTTCCATTTGCTAGAACGTTAATTAATCCAGTCTGCGGCGTAGCAAATTTAGATCGTAAATTGTTCTCCACCTGGAATGCGATTGGCGCAATTATTTGGACTCAGGTTGCAATTGGAATTGGATATCTTCTTGGTGATGTAATTAAAGGTTCGGTTAACAAATATTTGTATCCAGTTGTCGGAATAATTATTCTGATTTCACTTTTACCACTTTTAAATGGAATTTATAAAGAGCGCAAAGAAAAGAAAAATTAAAGACCTAGATCTGCAAGCTGATAGGCCGCTAAATATTCCAAACCATTCTCCGCGATAAGTGGGGCTGCGCCACGTTCAACAATTACTGCGACACCGACAACAATTGCGCCAGCTTCTTTAAGCGCTTCAACTGCAGTCATTACTGACCCACCAGTTGTTGATGTGTCTTCAACTGCAAGCACACGACGTCCCTTTACATCTGGACCTTCAATACGACGTTGTAAACCATGTGCCTTTTCAGCTTTACGAACTACAAAAGAATCTAAGTTGCGACCTTTACTTGCTGCAACATGCATCATCGCTGTCGCAACTGGATCGGCGCCAAGAGTTAAACCACCAACAGCATCAAAATCTAAATCCTTAGTTAAATCAAGCATTACTTCGCCAACCAGTGGGGCGGCAATTGCATCGAGGGTTACGCGACGCAGATCAACGTAATAATCCGCTTCTTTTCCTGAAGATAAAATAACTTTTCCGTGAACAACGGCCTTATTTAAGATCTCTTCTTTTAATTTATCGCGTGAATTCATGCGTGAACCTTAGCCCTCTTCCTTATAAACCATGATTGTTTGCTTACCTTTTCGCACCAAAGATTTTGGTG
>CANLTP010000013.1 GCA_947494085.1 Actinomycetota bacterium
CCAACGGAGCAAAGTGCTGTAGATCCTGCAGTTACGCCAGATAGTGCAACAGATTTCTTTGGCTTAAATTCAATTTTTGGTGAATCGCTCATTATTCTTTTTCATTTCCGTTCCCTAGTAACTTATCAAGTGCGTTTTCATATTCGTAATAATTAATTCTTTGATAAAGCTCTTCTCGGGTCTGCATTGTGTCTAGGACGGCTTTCTGTGAGCCATCTTTCCGGACGGTTTCATAAACGTTCTCTGCCGCCTTGTTCATCGCACGGAATGCTGAAAGTGGATAAAGCACAATCCCAACACCTACGCCAGCAAGTTCGGTGGTTGTGAAGAGAGGTGTCATTCCAAACTCTGTGATGTTGGCTAGAACTGGAACTTTTATTACATCAGTAAATTTTTTATATGTTGGAAGATCTGTAATCGCTTCAGGGAAGAGGGCATCTGCGCCCGCTTCGATATATGCATTTGCGCGATCTAGCGCTGCATCAATTCCCTCAACTGCGAGCGCATCAGTTCTCGCCATAATTACAAATGAATCATCCACGCGGGCATCGACTGCTGCCTTAATGCGATCAACCATTTCAGCTTTGCTTACTAGCTCTTTATTTGGGCGGTGTCCGCAACGCTTTGCTCCAACTTGATCTTCGATATGTATTGCAGATGCGCCTGCTTTATTTATTGAGCGAACAGAGCGCGCGATATTAAATGCTGATGCACCAAAACCAGTATCGATATCTACAAGAAGTGGGGTATCGCAAACATCAGTTATGCGACGAACATCAACTAATACATCTTCTAACCCAGTGATTCCTAGATCTGGAATACCAAGTGAACCGGCGGCTACGCCACCACCTGAAAGATAGATTGCTTTAAATCCGGCACGTTTTGCAAGAAGTGCATGGTTTGCATTTATTGTTCCAATAACTTGGAGTGGAGATTCTTCAGTAAGGGCTTTACGAAATCTGGCGCCTGCACTGGTCTGGCTCATTGGTTAACCTTAGCACCGGCTATTTACAGCCCTACAAGGGCTATGCCTGAATTGCGTTGAGAGGTAGGCAACATTTTTGACGACCGTCACCTACCCGCTAGTACCCGCAAGTAATTTACTGCTAATTAAGCCAGCGCAGCATCCAGGGTGATGGTTGCTGATGAATAAAGTTTTGAAACTGGACAGGTTGATTTGGCCTTTTCGGCTAGTGCAACAAATTCATCATTGGTTAGATCTTGTTTTGATCCACGTGAGATTAAATGTATTTCACTAATCCAAAAACCATCATCTCGCTGCTCCAGAGTTACCTTCGCAGATGTTTCAACAGTTCCAGGAACTTTGCCCTCTTCTTCAATCAAGCTTGAGAGCGCCATTGAAAAACAACCAGCATGGGCTGCTCCGATTAGCTCCTCGGGGTTAGTCATTGGAACATCTTCGACTCGTGACTTAAGTGAAAATGGCAGAACTTCTCCTGCTCGTCCAAGTTTCATTGATCCCGTTCCCGCCGGAACAGTGCCATTCCAAATTGCACTTGCATGTTTAAAAACTTTCATTTTTACGCTACCTTTCAAGTTATGAAGCCAGGCAAAGTATTTAACGCGAGAACTCTATCGTCAGAAGATGTATCTATGCGAGGCCAAGGGCAATGCTTCAATCTAATCAAGGCTGGTTCATTCGCAGAGCCAATGACTGCTACTGAAATTCACCTTACTGGCAACGCATCACCAAAAGGTTCCAAGGATTGTGACACTTTAATTTATGTTCGATCTGGAAGTGCAAGCCTAGAAATAATTGGCAGCGATGATGAAAATAGCGTAAAGGTCGAAGCTGGATCTGCCATACATATCCGAAGCGGCGAGAATTTCTTCTGGGCTAATGGCAATGATTTAGTTGCGCTAGAAGTAAGTATTCCGATTGTGGGTCCATTCGCCAGAAAACAATCTAGCCCAACACAAATATTCCAACGTCATGTGAAACAAGGCGCGAGCAATAAGGGCACTGCTACTGGTAGCCGGGAATTTGAAGTTCTTTTTGATGCCAAGAATGGTTCATCTGCCGCCAGTATGTTCATCGGTTTTATTCCACCTTCAGGAGCGCCAGATCATTACCATCTTTATGATGAGATCTGCCATATCGTCAGTGGAACTGGAAGTGTTGTTGTAGATGGCGAGGACCAAGCAATTTCATCCGGTTCGACTTTTAGTGTTACTCCAAGATTGCTTCACTCGGTTGTGAATAGCGGCAATGAAGATCTCTGGTTGCTAGGTGTATTTCGACCACAGGGTTCACCCGCTGCTGCTTATTATCCAGATGGCAGACCCGCTCCTGGTTACAGTGAGACTGAATAAACTCGATTTAGAACTGGTCTTTATTCGGTATGTGTTGGAGACTGTGCGCATAGTTTTTGAAGATAAGGCCAGCGATCTTGCTGGTCATTACGAATTACGGAGGACACACCTTGGCCGTTAACACTTCTACTGATTTGGCTGCAATCTACCGATCAGATTTTAAAGTCTTTGATCATGTTACTTACATGAATTCTTGCTCTCAAGGTGCAATTGCAGATAGCGTAAAAGAGAGTTTTGACACTTATTTGAAGACGCTAGAACTCAAAGGTTCCGCTTGGGGTGACTGGGCCGGCCACCAAGAGAACGTGAGAAATTTACTTGGAAAATTTTTCAATGTGCCAGCAAATCAAATTGCGGTAACCACTTCCGCATCTGCAGGAGTTGCTTCTTTAGCTTCCGCTCTGGATTTCTCAGGTAAGCGGAACAAGGTTGTTACTACCGACAATGAATTTCCAACTATTGGGCAAATTTGGCACGCCCAAGAAAAACGTGGCGCAAAAGTGATTCACGTTCCAAGTAAAGAAGATTTAACAGTTGATCTTGGTGCGCTATTGAATGCAATCGATGAAGAGACTTTGATTGTTTCAGTAACACATGTCTGTTTCCGCAATGGAACAATGACCGAACTAGAACCAATAATTGAAGCAGCTCATAAAGTGGGCGCGCTAGTTTTGGTTGACGCCTATCAATCCGTTGGCGCAATTCCAATTGACTTATCAAAACTTAAGACAGATTTCTTAGTTGGCGGAGTATTGAAATATATGTTGGGTGCACCTGGAGTTGGCTTTATGTTTGCTCGCCCAGAAACAACTAGCCATCTAATCCCAACTGCAACCGGATGGTTCGCAGCAGATAATATTTTTGCGATGGCTATCCATAGTTATGATCCTGCGAAAGATGCCCGGAGATTTGAATCAGGCACTCCTGCGATTCCATCTCTCTACCCTGCAGCTGCGGGACTCGAATATGTATTAAAGATTGGGCTGGCTGAAATAGCTGCCTACGTTGCTCCTTTGCATGATGAATTGCGCGAAGGAATAGCAGGACTTGGATATCGGGTTGTAACACCTAAGGCTCCACAAAATCATGCCGCGATGCTTGCTATTGCGACATCGGATGAAAATGCACATGTTGCTGCGCTAGAACAAGAAAAAGTTATCGTGTCATCTAGAGATGGAAACGTAAGAATCTCACCACATTTTTATAATGACCGTGATGATGTTGCAAAGGTAATCGCAGCATTCGCTAAAACTATGCAATTTGTCCGAAAGTAGCTTTGATGTCTAATAAGAAAGTGGAAACTTACAAACTTGCAAAAGGTTTAGAGATTTCAAGAGCCATCACTGGGCTCTGGCAAATTGCTGACATGGAGAAAGATGGAAATACTTTAGATCCAGTCAGCACCGCACAATTTATGGCACCTTATGCTGAATCTGGTTTAAATACTTTTGACATGGCTGACCATTATGGCTCTGCTGAAATTATTGCTGGAACCTTCAAGAAAAATCAATCAGAGGGTCCTAAGGCGAAACTACTTACTAAGTGGGTTCCAAAACCTGGTCCTGTGACTCGTGAGCAAGTTAGAGAAGCTGTTCAGGCCCGACTTGATCGCTTACAAACCAAGAAAGTGGATTTACTTCAATATCACGCATGGAAATTCTCTAATCCATATTGGCTTGATGCTCTAATTTATTTGCAGGAGTTAAAAGAAGAAGGTTTGATCGGCGCAATTGGAACTACAAACTTTGACACCGCTCATCTTCGGATTGCAAAATCAAGTGGCGTGGAATTAGTTTCAAACCAGATCTCATATTCGCTGGTTGATCGCCGCGGAGGTGGCCAAATGGCTGATTACTGCGCTGAAAATGGAATTGCGATCCTGGCCTATGGAACTCTTTGTGGTGGATTTATTTCTAAGAAGTGGCTCGGTAAATCTGAACCTACTGGAGATGGCTTATCCAACTGGTCGCTTATGAAATACAAGAGATTTATAGATAGTGCTGGTGGTTGGGCTAAGTTCCAAAACCTACTAGAAGTGTTAAATAAAGTTAGCGAAGAGGCAGATCGATCAATTTCAACTGTTGCGAGCAAATATCAACTTGGGCAGAAGGCGGTTGGTGCTGTAATTATTGGTGCTCGATTGGGTGAAAACGCCCATATTGAAGATGCGCTTTCACTATTTACTTTTGAATTAAGTAAAGAGCAAAGGAAAGAAATAAAGAGCGCACATAAATTGTTAGATCCGATTCCAGGTGATTGTGGTGATGAATACCGAAAGCCACCTTATTTAACCGCCTCTGGCGATCTAAGCCACCACTTAGAAGAATTTCCTCCCGTTTATAAATCAATAAAGACTGGAAGCAAAGAACGAATTGATTCGGGAACAACTTGGGAGACACTCGCTGGTTATTCCAGAGCGGTTCGAATTGGCGATCGAGTTCTGGTATCCGGGACAACTGCAACCCATGGCGAACTTGCAATTGGGCGCAATGATCCAGCAGCGCAAGCACATTTCATCATCGATAAAATTGAGGCTTCTCTTGAATCTCTTGGTGCAAAACTTTCAGATGTCGTGCGCACAAGAGTCTTTGTAAATAACATGTCAGATTGGGAAGCAATTTCAAGAGCACATGGCGAACGCTTCGCAGATATCCGACCAGCAAATACTATGTTCATTGCAAAATTGATTGGCGATGAATATTTAGCTGAAATCGAAGCTGAAGCGGTTATTCAATCGGCTGCTGAATAATGCAGAAGCGTGAATTAGTTCCTGGCTATTCAATTTCTCCAGTTATAAAGGGGGGCTGGCAGTTAAGTTCAGGCCATTCTTTAAATCAAAAGATTGAAGACCAGCGCGCTATTGATGACACCACTTCATTTATTGAAGCTGGAATCACAACTTTAGATTTCGGTGATATCTATACCGGAGTTGAAGAGCTCATTGGAAAATCCATTACAAAACTGCGAGAAACGCATGGTGATGCTGCCCGAGATTTAGTCCAGTTGCATACTAAGTATGTTCCAAACGAGAAATTCTTAGATAACTTTGATCGCTCTGATGTTGAAACTATTGTTAATCGCTCACTTGCCCGACTTGGGGTAGACCAAGTTGATTTAGTCCAGTTCCATTGGTGGAAATATGAAGCAAAGTCATATCTGGCGGCAATGGAAGAACTTTTCAAGTTAAAGAGCTCTGGAAAGATTCGACATATTGGTGTTACTAACTTTGATGTTGAACGCCTGAGCGAAATGGTTGACGCCGGGTTAAAGCCCGCGAGCATCCAAGTTCAATATTCAATGATTGATACTCGAGCCGAAGATGAAATGGCGCAGTATTGCTTAGACAATGGCATCGGAATTCTCTGTTACGGAACCGTTGCTGGTGGTTTCTTCTCGGAAAGATTCCTTGGAGCTAGTGAACCAACCCAGGTTGATACGCGATCAAGTGTTAAATACCAGTTAATAATCAAGGAATTTGGTGGTTGGAATTTATTCCAAGAGCTACTAAAAACTTTAGATGTAATTGCAAAATCTCACAACACAGATATTGGAACAATTGCATCTGCTTATATAGTTAATCGACCAGGTGTTGCTGCTGTAATTGTTGGAGCACGAAATCTCACACATTTAGAATCTAATTTAAAAATCCCAACAATCAAATTTACTGAGCCAGAACTTGGCGCAATTGCAGAAGTTTTAAGCCGAAGCAAAGGGCCAAAGGGTCCGGTTTATTATTTAGAGCGCTATAACGATGAGCATCGCAACATCATGCATACCAACAATAATTAAGTTAAATCCTGCGCATTTAATTTAACGGTTCGAATTCGATCAATCTTCATTATCAATTTCTCTTCTGGGTCTGGACAAGCGACAAGTGAATCTTGTTCTAACCAGTCATCAGATGCCATCTTCCGTTGTTTTGCTGGAAGCAAAGGCAAGATTGAAGCAATCGCATACATGCAGAAATGTTTTCCTTCAGGAATTCGGAGCTCTGCGCTATTGGTAACTTCGAAATAATCTCCGGGCTTTAAACCACAGACTGAGCGCCCACCGATACTGTCGACGGTAACTCTAAGATCGAATATTTCCATGAATAGAGGATACGCCCATCATGGGTAACAAACCATTAAATTTCTTTAGTTCGAAACCGCCGAACCTAAGGTAACGGTAAATGTCTTTGATCCGCCGGTCGGCATTGTGACCACAATTGTCACCTTGTCACCAGGGGCATATGACCGAATGCGCACGATTGCAGAAACTTGATCTGTAATCCGAACACCATTTATTGATGTGATGATTGCGCCTACTGGAATTCCCGCTTTTTGTGCAGCTTCATTAGGAGAGAGACTTGAAATCTTTGCGCCCTTACCTGGCGTAAAACTTCTATCAAAGAAGACGCCTAAGACTGGCCTGGTTGCTTTTCCGGTATCAATAATTTCATTCATCACGCGAAGTGCTTGATTCATAGGAATTGCAAAACCAAGTCCGATTGAACCACCCCGATCAGTGGCTGATCCAAGACTTACGATTGCAGCATTAATTCCAATCATTCTTCCTAATGAATCAGTTAATGGACCACCAGAATTACCAAAATTAATGGATGCATCGGTTTGAATCGCATCTACATATGATTCTGCCGAATTAATTCCGTCACCTGTAACGACTGGTCGATTTAGTGATGAAACGATTCCACTCGTAACTGTGCGCTCAAGGCCGAGTGGGGAACCAAATGCAATTACTTGATCTCCAATTTTCAATTGACTTGAATCACCAAGTTCAATTGTAGGAAGATTGCTCTTTGTTATCCGTAGCACTGCTAAATCATAATTTGGATCTCTGCCCACAATAGTTGCGCTCACTTGATCGCCATTATCCAACCCGACTGTGATAACTCCAGCGCCACCAACAGCATCTTCAATAACGTGATTATTGGTAACTACATAACTAAATGTTGATGAGGTTTTAAATATTGAACCTGAGCCACTACCACCACCAGTTGGCGTCGTAACATTTATGGTTACAACACTTGGTGAAACTTTATTCACGATTGAATTTAGACTTCCGGCCACTGAGCTTAGAGAGCCTAAAGTCACTCCAGTCCTACCTGTTGGACAGGTATTGTTTACAGCGGCATAAATAATTTGGGTTTTCTTATCAACACAAGCTTTCACAACAGTCGTGCTGAAGACTCCGGATGCAGTTGCAATTCCGCCAGCAGTAGTTATTCCGAGTAGAAATCCTGCTATTACTTTTGTTGAGGTGCGCATGGGAAAACCTTACTTTCTCTTCACTTAACGATTAGGGCAAAAAGCGTTAAAAACTTCTGTGAATTTACTCTGGAACCTTCTCCTCGGCAATCTGCATATTTCGCATAACCGGCGTGGCCAACATTGCGACTATTAGGACTGCGGTAAAAATTGCGAAAAAATGCAGAGTATTTGAGATCCCAATCGCCATCGATAGCGGACCTGCAATTGCAAGCCCAACTGGGCGCAACAACATTGTTCCCATCGCATCAAATGAAGAAACTCTAGAGAGTGCTTCGCGTGGAACTTCCCTTGCCATAGCCGTCGACCAAATCGTTATCCATAAATCAAGTGTTATCCCCCAAAGCAATGCACAGAAAGCGATAAACCAGATTGATTGTGGTTTTGCCATAGACCACATGTATAGCGAAATTGAAAAGCTAATGATGAGCAAGAACCGAAGTGGATATTTCAATTTTATTTTGAGTCCAATTACCGATCCAAGTAATAGGCCAATTCCTTCAAAGGTTAGAACAAGTGACCAAGATTTTGCACCATTAAATTCTTTTAGTGCAATCAGTGGTCCCAAGATATTTTCACCTGCAGCCCAGGCCAAGATGATAAATGAGAACCCAAATACGCCAATTACAATCCAGCGGAATGAAATAAATATTTTCCAGCCATGAATCAAATCATCGAACATCGTATTTTCAGTCTGGCTACTGGCGGGAGAGACGTGCCTGAAAGTAAACAAAACTATTCCACCGATTGTGAAAGTTGCGGCATCGATTGCTAGCGCCCAAGTTGGGCCCCAGCCTGCAACAATAATTCCACCGACAGCGGCTCCTAAAATTATTGCGCCATTAGAGAAGAAATTATTTACTGAATTCGTTCCCTGAAGATGTTCATCGGGAACAAGTGCTGGAAGCACTCCCGACATTGCAGGCCAGAAGATTCCCCACATCAATCCAAAGTTAATATTCACAAGAAGTAAGACAATTAATGGGACTTCTCCAGTTGCAAAGAAGGCAACTTGAACAAAGAGTCCGGCAGAGGCGACTAAGTCAGCGAAAGCAACTGCTTTAACTCGACCAAATTTATCAGCTAAGACGCCACCGAATGGGCTCATGATGAGCATCGCAACTGTTGTTGATCCTAGAACTAAGCCAAGCATATTTGCATCACCATCTGGAAGATTCAGAATTCCAAAAGCAAGAGCAATTGGCGACATTCCATTTCCAAAGTTACTTATGAAGCGCGCGAAATAGAATCGCTTTATGTAAGGAAATTGAAATGGTTCTTTGAAATTCACTTAGTTATAATACTTGTAATTTAACTAATTCTCCGCGCTGGAATCTCGCTGATGGCGCACCACTTAAAATATGAACACTAGCTTCACCATAAACCTGCCAAGTATTTTCAGAGAGAGATGTGCTGGAATCAAGGCCAGTAACTAAAGCAGTATCTTCATCAATTCCAATAATTAGGGTTCCCTCTGGCGCTTTCATTACAATCTTTGCAGCGCTATCTGGAATCCAACCAAAAAATTTGTTGTAGTGCGGAATCGGGCGCAAATGTGGAATCACATTGAGCCCAGGAATTCCCTCAGTTTTCATTCGAAAGAAATTGGGAACATCGCCACTTAGCGCCATAGCACCAGCGCTGCAACCAGCGAGTGAGGCACCGGCCAACCAATTCTTTTTGATTTCTTCCCAGAGAGGTGTCTCGCGCAACGAGTTAGCCAAATAACCAGGATCGCCGCCGGAAAAATAAATGAGTGCCGCATCTTTTACACGTGAAATATATTCAGAATTAAATGCATCCTCGCGATTAAATATTGGTAAGAAATCTTGAACGCTTCCAATCCGACGGGCCTGTTCTGCTCCACGCATTTCCCAAAACTGCAACCGCTCGCGGCTCTCTTCTCCTGCAGCTGTTGGAATTTGTAAGAATCTATTTGGTTTCCCATTAGAAATTCCGGAATCTATTAGCGCGCTCTCAAGGTCTTGCATTACAGGCAAATACTCACCAGATCCAACTAAAGCGAGTGCACCGGCTTCCTTCATATACTTTCTTTCATATGGTTACTTTAACGTCCGCTAATCAATTTCTTATTAGGTAAGATACGCGTTATGCGCAAATGGGCCAGAAAAATTGCAGTGGCTCTCTCTATAGCCGTTGTGGTCACCTCTGGTGGATTTCACTTCTTTAGCAAAGCGGCATCCAACGCAATTCCAAGATCAAAGGCCCTCCAAGGTGCACCGCAGTCAAAGAATGGTGATACAAATATTTTATTGATTGGTCTTGATAGCCGTAGAGATAATGAAGGTAATCCAATTCCGCCCGAACTAACAAAATTGCTTCATGTTGGTCCAGCAAGTATCGGTGGCTATAACACCAACACGCTAATTTTGATTCACATTCCTGCTAATGGTAAAAAAGCGGTTGCGGTATCAATTCCTCGTGACAACTATGTAAACGTTCCTGGATATGGAATGAAAAAAATAAAAGAGGCTTACAGTTACGCAAAATATGCTGAAGACTCCAAGCTATATAAAGAAGGCGTTAAGCAACCAACTCGCGAACGTCTTTCTCGGGATGCCGGGCGGGTTGCCACACTTGCAACCGTCTCACAATTCTTAGATGTCCCGATTGATCACTTCGCTGAAGTTAACATGATTGGTTTTTATGATTTAGCAAATGCACTTGGTGGCATTCAAGTTTGTTTGAATAAGGCAGTCAACGACACCCAGTATTCTGGTGCGGTATTCCCGGCTGGTTTACAAACTATTTCTGGCGCAGATGCCCTTAAATTTGTTCGCCAACGTCACGGACTTCCGAATGGTGACTTAGATCGCACGCACCGCCAACAAGCTTTTATTGCTGGTGTGATTACTAAGTTTAGAACTCAAGGAATTTTTGGCGATATTGGAAAGATATCTGGTCTACTAGATGTTGCGAAGAAAGATGTTGTGATTGATTCTGGCTTTGATGTTATTGGATTCTTGCCACAAGCCAAGGCGCTTACTGGTGGCAACATAAAGTTCCACACTCTTCCTATCGAAGGTTATGTAATGCGCAACAGCCAAAGTGTGAATCTGGTCGATGAGGTAAAGATTCGTAAAGTTGTGCAGGATCTCTTTAATCCAAAACCAAAGCCAAAAAATCCAAATGCTACGCCTTCTCCTAAGCCAACTAAAATTAATTACGCTAACTTGGCAAGTGGAAAAGCCGTAGATGGCAGCAAAATCCCTTGCGTTAACTAAGTAGAACTGAGGCAAAATGTTCGCGATTTTCGCAGTTCTAATTGGCGTTGTTGTTGCAATTCAGTCACGAATAAATGGCCAACTTTCAGTTGATCTCAACAATGGTCTTGCCGCTGCCCTGATCTCATTTATAACCGGACTAGCCTTAGTCACGATTTTGGTATTTGGGTTTAAGCGGGAACGCGAAGCACTTTATAGAATATTTCACGCAATTAAAAATAGGCAATTAGTCACCTGGGAAGTTATGGGCGGCGTTCTTGGCGGTTTTTTTGTTGCCGCTCAAAGCGCTGTTGTCCCACAAATTGGTGTTGCGCTTTTTACAATTAGCGTGGTTGCTGGCCAGACCGTCTCTTCGCTTTTAGTTGATAAAGCTGGAATAACCCCGAGTGGCAAACAGAAAATCACAAAACCGAGAGTCCTTGGTGCAGTTGCAACTTTAATTGCAGTAGCAATTGCAGTCTTCCCAGACTTAACAAATTCAGAGTTTAGATTTCTACCACTTACATTCGCCATAATTGTTGGCGTCTTCGCCTCTATCCAACAAGGTATGAATGGCCGGGTAAATGTTGTAGCACGGAGCCCACTTGCTACAGCTTGGTTGAACTTTTCAAGTGGAACAATCGTTGTTGTAATTGCGCTTTCAGTTGATCTTGCTCTTGGTGGAAGCATTGGGCCACTTCCAAGTAATTTCTGGGTCTATACCGGTGGCGCTGCTGGGCTGGTTTTCGTGGCGGTTTCGGCCTACATAATTAAGCATCTAGGGGTTCTGAATTTTTCAATTCTAAGCATCGCGGGCCAACTTGTCGGGGCAATTTTGATTGATTGGCTGGCACCAGCAAAAGCCGGATCGCTAAATAGCTATCTGATTTTTGGAACAGTCATGACAATTATTTCAATTGCCGTTTCAAAACTTTACGAAGGTAGAAAAGCTAAAATCACTTAACTCTTGGTTTTGGCTTTCCCGCATTCTTGTTTGGGCCAGCTTTTTTGAATGTTCCTTTTGGAAGCGGTGCACGCTTAGCAGGAGCCTTCTTTGCAAACTTCTTTGGGCCTGATGCTTTCTTAAATGGTGCGCGCTTGCCCTCAACTTTTTCTGTATCTGCGCGCCAAGTTGATGTTGCTGGACGGGAATCTGATTTATAACTCTTTTTAACGGGACGATCTGATTTTTCAAACTTCGATGGCTTGCCTGAAGGCTTGCTTGAAGATTTAGGAGTATTAAAGCGATCTACTTTTGCGGGACGATCTGATTTTTCAAAACGTTCTGCTTTTGGATGACGATCAGCTCTAAAGGTGCGAGCTGGACGGTCCGAACGCTCTTCACGCACTGGGCGTGCTGGACGATCCTCATACTTTGGCTTTGCCGCTGTTGCGCCACGGAATGAGCGAACTGGTTTTTCTTTTTCGCTATCTCCGACGCGTCCGCCGCCTTCGCTACGCTTTTTGAAATTACTTGCATGTCCACGGCGGAAACCACCACGATCACCACGGTCGCGACTTCCGCGATCATTGCGTCCTGGTTTTTCAGCTTCAACAATTACTGGAATACCTGATGGCTCTTGTGCGCCTGTTACGCGAACAAGTTCTGGATCAGATGGACGAACATAAACTTCATTTAACTTAACTTTGGCTTGGTTTGTGATTCCAAATATTCCACGCTTCTGCTTATGGGTTGCAAGTGTTACAACAACACCTGTTGCACCTGCACGAGCTGTTCGACCAGCACGGTGTAAATAATCTTTGTGATCTGCTGGAGCATCAACGTGAACTACAAGTGAAACATCATCAACGTGAATTCCACGAGCAGCGACATCGGTTGCTACGAGAGCTGAAGAGCGGCCATCTTTAAATGCTGCAAGTACGCGGGTGCGTTGGCCTTGAGATTTTCCGCCGTGCAATACGCCTACTGGAACACCAGAGCGAAGCATCTTTTCAGCAAGTTTATCTGCGCCATGCTTTGTGCGAACAAAGAAAATTGTGCGGCCTTCGCGCGCAGCAATTTGGGTAGCTACTAAATCTTTATGTCCTTGATCCATAATCAAAACATGGTGCAACATATCTGCAGCACGTGATTTTTCATTCTCAAGTGAATGTGTAATTGGATCTTTTAGGAATCGCTTTACAAGAGAGTCAACATCGCGATCAAGAGTTGCAGAGAAAAGTAGACGTTGTCCGTCATCTTTAGTCTGACCTAAAATATCTTTAACAACTGGTAAGAAGCCCATATCGGCCATTTGATCAGCTTCATCTAGAACTGTGATTACAACATCGTCTAGGACAACATGCTTCTTCTCGATTAGATCGATTAAGCGGCCCGGTGTTGCAACCAAGATGGTTACACCAGAACGAAGTGCTTTAATTTGGCCAACATACGAGAGACCGCCGGCAACAACTTGAGTGCTTAATCCAACTTTGCGAGATAGTGGACCAACAACATCAGAAATTTGAACTGCAAGTTCGCGAGTTGGCGAAAGAATTAATCCAAGTGGACGGTGTGGTTTTGCAACGCGGCCTTCGAGGCGCGTAAGCATCGCAAGCCCGAAAGCTAAAGTCTTTCCTGAACCAGTTTGTCCGCGACCTAATACATCGCGACCTTTTATTGCATCAGGAAGCGTGGCGCTTTGAATAGGAAAGGGTGAAGTGATTCCTTGATTATCGAGCGCTTCTACGAGCGCAGGAGCAATACCTAAATCTTTAAATGACATTAAAATACCAATCGAGACATCAAGCGTG